>NZ_JAACSD010000004.1:0-149174 GCF_009994065.1 Shewanella vesiculosa | reverse complement strand
AGCTCAGTTGGTAGAGCGATACCTTGCCAAGGTATAGGTCATCGGTTCGAACCCGATATGTCGCTCCAAATTTCTAGATGAAATTTTTGAAATGCGACATTAGCTCAGTTGAGTTAATCGCAAGAGTCGATACCCATCTTGTTACAAGGTATAGGTCATCGGTTCGAACCTCTCTTTATTTATAAAGAAAGGCCGCTCCACATTAGCTCAGTTGGTAGAGCGATACCTTGCCAAGGTATAGGTCATCGGTTCGAACCCGATATGTCGCTCCAAATTTCTAGATGAAATTTTTGAAATGCACATTAGCTCAGTTGAGTTAATCGCAAGAGTCGATACCCATCTTGTTCCAAGGTATAGGTCATCGGTTCAAACCTCTCTTTATTTTCAAAGAAAGGTCGCTGTAAATTCTACATGATTTAAAATGCGACATTAGGTAAGTTGGCATAGGTTGAAAGACGATACCTTGCTAACTTTATAATGAAGCAAACAGTACGCGACATTAGCTCAGTTGGTAGAGCGATACCTTGCCAAGGTATAGGTCATCGGTTCGAACCCGATATGTCGCTCCAAATCACTTCGTCTGTCAAAATTCCTATTTTTAGAAAATGCGATACCTTGCCAAGGTACAGGTCATCGGTTCGAACCCCTCTTTGTTTATAAAGAAAAGTCGCTCCAAATCACTTCCTCTGTTAAAAATCCAATTAATTACTAAAATCCAATTAATTACTATTACGACACTATACTCAGTTGCGTTTTCAGAAAATGCGATACCTTGTTAAGATATCGGTCATCTGTTCGAACCTCTCTTTGTTCATAAAGAAAAGTCACTCCAAATTTTGTTTATTCCAAAACTGGTGAAGTGTTTACTTTTGCATAAGGCTTACCAAAGCTAAATTGACATTTTCTTATGCTCACCACTGCAATCTAACTCATCCCGAATATTGTCATTTTAATAAATTTGCATCATCTACGTTTGAGTAAATTGTTTTTGCAATCAACAAACAAGTGATCTAGTACTCACTTCTTCATGGATCTCTAAAGTAAGAGCATATTGGTGAAGTAAAACATGATCTGGTTCAAATCATTTACTGGTGTTATCTCTGATAATCAACTCAAGATAGATTTTCCTAAGAAGTTAGGGCTTTGAACGAGGTGAGTGTTATGCGGATCCAACAACTGAGTGAGCTACTTGATTATGTTGCTAATTGCCATCTCGATATGGAGAAATTATATAAGCGTTTAGATCGTAACGCAGACTCCTCCAGAGTAAAAATGATGCTAACTTATTTTCAACAGCATGAGAGACATATATACGAAACACTTGAAAGTTACATAGAAGATGCGCCTTCAAGAATCTTAAATACTTGGTATAAAGACATTACTTTCGAAGATTTTAGCAAACGTTGTCTTGAAACCTCATTAGCCGCCAATATGCAAGAAGACCAAGTGCTTGAGTTGCATCTTGATTTAGAAAATCGCTTAATCGCGCTGCTAGAAAAAACAGCGATGAGTAGTCCTACTGATGAAATTAAGAGTGCATTAATGGATTTGGTCAGAGTGGCGCAAACTCAACAAAAACGTTTAGTTCACAGCACAATTCGTATGGATGATATCTAAACGACATATTAAATTTTGACATAACTTCCTGAAGTGTTAGTTTGCCAGCTATTCCCAGTAGCTGGCTTTTTTTATTAACAAAAAATAACCACCATAACTGTGGGAGTTCCCCTATAATTTCTGTTATATTTAGCATTCTTGTAACTCTTTTTTATGGAAGCTGACTTTACCCATGACATCGCTGCTTAAAACCCTTGAAAATGAACAAGCTACTGTCGCTCTTGGGCAACAAATTGCGCAGTGGATTGTGCCACCATTAACGATTTATCTTACTGGTGACTTAGGCGCGGGTAAAACAACGTTTAGTCGAGGTATTATCCAAAGTTTGGGTCATCAAGGCGCGGTGAAAAGTCCGACTTATACCTTGGTTGAGCCTTATGAATTTAACGATATGGATGTGTATCATTTTGATCTGTATCGATTAGCTGATCCAGAGGAACTCGAGTATATGGGGATCCGTGATTACTTCACTGATAGAAGTGTGTGTCTAGTTGAATGGCCCGATAATGGTCATGGATTACTTCCTAAGGCTGACATCCATTTGCATTTACGTTATAAAGAATCTCAAAGACAGGTTGAATTACAAGCCATATCCCCTGCAGGGCAGGCAATTTTAAATAAAATTAATATAAATAATAATGACTTTTAAAAAAACTTTTTTTATTCCTTTTATCATCACGCTGTTGTTTTTGCCTAATTTAGTTTGGGCAGCCAATCAACTTGATAGCGTGCGTATTTGGGCTGCTCCTGAATCGACTCGAGTGGTGTTTGATTTAACTCAAGCTCCTAAATACGACAGTTTTACCTTAACGGGGCCAGATCGTTTGGTGGTTGATATTCAGGATACTGGCGCTAAAGTTAATTTAGATAAAATAGCGAATAACAGCAAAATTATCAAAAAGATACGTTTTAGCTCGCCGCCTAAAAAAGGCATATTGCGCTTGGTTATGGATTTAACTAAACCGGTAAAGTCCAGTTTGTTTACTTTGCCTCCGACAGCTCCTTATGGCAACCGTCTGGTAGTCGACTTAGAAAATGTTGACGGTGGCTCCTCTACAGGTCAAACCGTTAGCCGCTCTGCTAATCAGTCATCGCGAGACATTGTGGTTGCCATTGATGCGGGCCACGGCGGCGAAGATCCAGGGTCTATTGGACCTTCTGGCATGCATGAAAAACGGGTAGTGCTTGAAATTGCCAAGCGTTTGGCGCGTAAAGTGGATGCAACTCCGGGCATGCGAGCGGTGATGACGCGTACTGGCGATTATTTTGTTAACTTGAATAAACGCTCTGAACTGGCACGAAACAGTAAAGCTGATTTATTGATATCGATTCATGCTGATGCCTTCACTTCACCGCAGCCAAGTGGCGCGTCTGTTTGGGTGTTATCAATGCGCAGAGCTAATAGTGAAATTGGTCGCTGGTTAGAGCAAAAAGAGAAACACTCAGAGTTGTTAGGTGGTGCAGGCGAGATCATTCAAAATACCGATAGTGAACAATATTTAGCCATGACATTACTCGATATGTCGATGAACAGTTCGATGGCGATAAGTCATTCTATTGCTGGTGATATTCTTCGTGACTTAGATACGATTACTCACCTTCACAAAAGAAATCCAGAATCGGCAAGTTTTGCTGTACTTAAATCTCCAGATATTCCCTCTATTTTAGTTGAAACTGGCTTTATCTCTAATCCAGGTGAAGAACGGTTGTTGTCTAACGGTAATCATCAAGAAAAGCTGGCTAATGCCATTTATAAAGGTGTGCTGCGTTATTTTGAAGGTAATCCGCCCGCTGACTCTTTGATGGCCAAGACGTCAAACGTTAAACACAGTGTAAAGCGTGGCGAGTCGTTATCAATTATTGCGCAGCGTTACAGTGTTTCTGTAAGCAGTATTAAGCAAGCCAATAATTTAAAGAGTGATGTAGTACGTATTGGTCAAAAACTCGTAATACCAAGGGCTTAATATGGCTATTCAACTGTTACCGCCACAACTTGCAAACCAAATCGCAGCAGGCGAGGTGGTTGAGCGACCTGCATCGGTGGTGAAAGAACTGGTTGAAAACAGTCTTGATGCCGGCGCGACTAGAGTTGATATTGATATCGATAAAGGCGGAAGTAAGCTGATTCGTATCCGCGATAACGGTGCGGGTATTCCTAGGGATGAGTTGGCATTAGCACTGTCGCGCCATGCAACATCAAAAGTTCATACGCTCGATGATCTCGAAGCTATTTTAAGCTTCGGTTTTCGTGGTGAGGCGCTAGCCAGTATTAGCTCAGTGTCACGGCTAACATTAACCTCAAAAACAGTTGAACAGTCTGAAGCTTGGCAGGCCTACGCTGAAGGCTCGCAAATGGATGTCAAAGTGACCCCTGCTGCACATCCACAAGGCTCGACCATTGAAGTGGTCGACTTGTTTTTTAATACCCCCGCTAGAAGACGCTTCTTAAAAAGTGATAAAACCGAATTCACTCATATTGATGAGTGGTTAAAGCGGATTGCCATGGTGCGCCGCGATATTCATTTTACCCTGACCCACAATGGTAAATTAGTGCGTCAGTATCGTCCTGCAAATACCGACATTCAAACGCAGCAACGTTTAGCACAAATTTGTGGCCGAGCATTTGCGGAGCAAGCTTTAAGCATTGCTTGTGAACATGAAGGCTTATCTCTAAATGGTTATTTACAGTCACCACAAGATACAGTCATCACCGAGACGAATTTCTTTTATGTCAATGGACGATTAATTAGAGATCGACTGGTTAATCATGCTGTTAAACAAGCTTTTGCTGAGTACGGTATTGAGCATCAACCTGGATATGTGTTGATGTTATCACTTGATCCACACCAGGTTGATGTGAACGTGCACCCAGCCAAGCATGAAGTGCGTTTTCATCAATCTCGCTATGTGCATGATTTTATATTACAAGCAGTGCAATCGGCATTAGTGCAAATGCCTGCGTTGGCCTTATCTGAGCATGAACCTGAATCTGAATCTAATTCACTAGATAAACATGATAATTGTGCAATGGTGCCCCAAGATCCAACTGTGATGGATGATGCCAATAGCATCGCTAGCATTGAAGACGTATTTTCACTTAACCGTGACTCCACTAAAGCGATTAATAGTGTTAGCGCGTTCGGCTCAATGCATGTTCCGGGAAAGAATAATAGTTTATCTGGGGGGTATTCAGCTGCAATTAAGCCTAGTTATGATAAAAAGCCTACTAGCCTATTATCTGCTGCCCAGACCAAAACTGCCATTGCTAACTATGGACAGTTATTACATACCCCGATGAATAGCGCGATATCATATGTTAATGAAGTCGCGACTGAGTTGGCCATCCCCCCATTGTTAGCGGGTGAGTATTGGGTGATATGCAAAGATGATAAGTTGTCATTGTTGCCTATAAAAAAGGTGCAATTGGCAGTGAGAAAGCAGCAAATTGAAATCAAACTCGCTAATGGCTTAGTGTCACAACCGTTATTAATGCCAGTATCAGTAGCTGCAGATTTAGATTGGCCAGAAACCTTAGCCAAGCGTGATCAATTACTGCGTAAGATGGGTATTGAATTAACAATTCGCTTTCAGCAGTTGATTATTAAAAAAGTGCCCCCATATTTGAGGGAAAGCCAACTTGCTGTTGTGATACCTGAATTATTGCAATGGATACAAATAGAGCAACCTTCAGATAATGCTATTGTCGGTTGGCTTGCACAGCAAAGTTTATCGCAATTTGAGCCAGTACAAGTCTTATGGCAGCAATTTTGTGCACTTGACGATGAAACGAAACAAACTTGTTATGACCAAGAGCACGTATTGCCTTGGCAAAATTGGATGAAAAATAATTAACGTGAACAGTGTCGATAAGCCGAAAATCATTTTTTTAATGGGGCCTACAGCCTCAGGCAAGACGGCATTAGCCATTGAAATGGCGACAAAGCATAATTGCGAGATTATTTCAGTCGATTCAGCGCTTATCTATCGTGGCATGGATATTGGTTCAGCTAAACCGACGGCGAAAGAGCTGCAAATGGCTCCGCACAAGTTAATTGATATACTTGATCCTAGCGAAAGTTATTCAGCGGCAGATTTTCGCCGTGATGCACTATTAGCTATCGAAGACATTATTCGTCGCGGTAAGACCCCTTTACTCGTGGGTGGCACCATGATGTACTTTAAAGCACTGTTAGAAGGTTTATCTCCTCTACCCAGTGCAGATGAAGGTATTCGGCAGCAAATATTGGCGCAAGCGCAAACAGACGGTTGGGACGTATTACACCAACAATTATGTCAAATAGATCCGGTTGCTGGAGCAAGAATTCATCCTAACGATCCACAACGATTATCGCGTGCATTAGAGGTTTATCGGATCAGTGGCAAAACAATGACTGAATTGACTCAAACTAAATCAGTCGCTTTGCCGTATGATGTAGTGCAATTTGCTATTGCACCTAACGATCGAAGTGTATTACATGAATTAATTGCTAAGCGATTTAATATCATGCTTGAGCAAGGCTTTATCGATGAGGTGTCACGCTTAAAAGCGCGTGGTGACTTAGATTTAGACATGCCATCAATGCGTTGTGTAGGTTACAGGCAGTGCTGGCAATACCTTGATAAAGAATTTGATCATGCGACTATGGTCGAAAAAGCTACCGCAGCCACTAGGCAATTGGCCAAACGTCAATTAACATGGTTGAGGAGTTGGCCGGAATTACAGTGGCTTGAAAGTGGTGTCGAAGGGAATTTAGTTACGCTTATGCGACAAAGCCGCTAGCTTATTAGCCGTTGCTGTATAATACTAAAACTAAACAATAAAACTTAATTCAACATATTTTAAAATAAAAAAGGAAATTCAAATGGCTAAGGGGCAATCTTTACAAGACCCATTTTTGAACGCATTGCGTCGTGAGCGTGTACCAGTCTCTATCTATTTAGTGAATGGTATTAAATTACAAGGCCAAGTTGAGTCATTCGATCAATTTGTTATCTTGTTGAAAAATACTGTAAGCCAAATGGTTTACAAACACGCTATTTCAACAGTCGTACCAGCACGCCCATTTAACGTTACTGCTCACCAAGGGACTGCCCATGGTGAAGAAAGCGATGCTGAATAATTTGAAAAGGAATACAATTTTTGTTTGATCGTTATGAAGCGGGTGAAACAGCGGTATTAGTACACATAGATTTTTCCGACGACGAACGTCGAGAGGATCTCACTGAGTTACAGCTATTAGTTGAATCTGCTGGTGCTCGCTCTGTTGGAGTGATTACTGGCAGTAGACGCTCGCCAGATCGTAAATTTTTTATCGGTACCGGTAAAGCTGAAGAACTAGCCGCAATGGTAGCTGCTACAGAGGCCAATGTAGTGATTTTTAATCATGCATTGAGTCCTGCTCAAGAGCGTAATCTTGAATTAGTATGCCAGTGCCGAGTCTTAGACAGAACTACGCTGATTCTTGATATTTTTGCTCAGAGAGCAAGGACTCATGAAGGTAAGTTGCAAGTGGAGCTAGCGCAATTGCGCCACATGTCGACGCGCCTTATTCGTGGTTGGACTCATTTAGAGCGACAAAAAGGCGGTATTGGTATGCGAGGGCCGGGTGAGACCCAGCTTGAAACAGACCGACGTTTATTAAGAGGGCGGATTAAGAACATTAATCGTCGACTTGATAAAGTGGATAAACAACGTGAGCAAAGCCGCCGAGCTCGTAAGCGAAGTGATTTAGCAACAGTGTCTTTGGTGGGTTATACCAATGCAGGTAAATCGACATTATTTAATGCGCTAACTTCGTCGGACGTTTATGCTGCAGATCAATTATTTGCAACATTAGATCCAACACTGCGTAAATTATCCTTACCCGACGGTGCGGTAATTTTAGCAGATACAGTTGGTTTCATTCGTCATTTACCTCACGACCTGGTTGCAGCATTTAAAGCCACATTACAAGAAACTCGACAAGCAGAGATCCTTTTACACATCGTTGATTGTGCCGATGACAATATGGCTGAAAATTTTGAACAAGTACAAAGTGTACTTAAAGAAATCGATGCCGATGAAATCCCGCAATTAGTCGTGTGTAATAAAATTGATTTGCTTGAAGATTTCGCGCCTCGTATCGATTACGGTGAAGACGGTAAACCTGAAAGGGTTTGGGTCTCTGCGCAAAAACGCATTGGATTTGATTTGCTGCTTAAAGCGATAACCGAATTAATCGGTCAAGTTATTTGCGAGCTTACATTGAAAATACCTGCATCAGCAGGACATTATCTTGGCCAGTTTTATCGACTGGATGCAATACAGCAGAAAGAGTATGACGATCTGGGGAACTGTATTTTATCTGTTCGTTTATCGGATGCCGATTGGCGCCGATTAGCTAAACAGAGTCAAGGGGAATTAGAGACATTTATTTTTGACGACTCAGAAGTAGACATCTCTTGTTAATCTCATTTATTTCATCCAATTATGGAGTGCTAAATGGCTTGGAATGAGCCCGGTAACAAGGGGAACAAAGACCCTTGGGGAAATAAAGGTGGTAACGATAAAGGGCCACCAGATCTTGACGAAGTATTTCGTAACCTATCAAAACGTTTTGGTGGCAAGGGGGGCAATGGCGCCTCTGGTCAGCCATTTAATTCATCTTTATTGATTGTTTTTGCCGTTATTGCCGTCATTATCTGGGCATTGTCTGGTTTATATACAGTTAAGGAAGCTGAGCGTGGTGTGTTACTCCGTTTTGGTCAACACATTGGTGAAGTGAGCTCCGGTTTACATTGGAAAGCCACTTTTATTGATGAGGTGACAATGGTTGACGTGGAAACGTTCCGTTCGATCCCTGCGTCAGGCAGAATGCTGACATCTGACGAAAACATTGTGAATGTTGAGCTTGTGGTTCAATACAGCGTATCAGATGCTTATTCATATCTGTACAGTGCTGTTGATGCCAACTCGAGTTTACGTGAAGCGACTGACAGTGCATTGCGTTATGTCATTGGTCACAATCGTATGGATGACATTTTAACCACCGGGCGTGATGCTATTCGTCGTGATACTTGGACAGAGTTAGAGCGTATTATTGAGCCATATAAACTAGGCTTAGAAATTCGTGATGTTAACTTTTTACCCGCTCGTCCTCCAGAAGAAGTAAAAGATGCATTTGATGATGCAATTTCAGCTCAGGAAGATGAACAGCGCTTTATTCGTGAAGCTGAAGCTTATGCCCGCGAAATCGAACCTAAAGCGCGTGGACAAGTTGAACGTATGGCACAACAAGCTAGTGCTTATAAAGAGCGTGAAGTTCTTGAAGCTAGAGGTAAAGTCGCTCGATTTGAGAAGTTATTACCTGAGTATAAAGCTGCGCCAGATGTAACTCGAAATCGTTTATACATAGATGCAATGCAATCTGTGTTGGCGGATACTAATAAAGTACTTGTCGACACCAAAAGTAGCGGTAATCTGATGTACTTACCTTTGGATAAGCTGATGGATTCTTCTAAGAGTCAGCGTAATCAAGTAGAACCTGAGGTAGAACGTCACATCAACTCTGTCTCTAGTAGTGGTGTTGATACGCCGATTACTAGTATGCCGACTGATGGTCGTCTCAGCCGCGAAGATCGTCTTCGCCAAGGGAGGAACTAACAATGGGTAGATTAGCAGTGATCATTCTTGTCATCATTTTAGGGGTGAGTTTTTCCTCTTTAATGGTGGTAAGCGAAGGTGAACGTGCCATCGTTGCACGTTTCGGTAAGGTACTCAAAGAAGATGACGTAACAACCGTCTTTGCACCAGGCCTTCACTTTAAATTTCCTTTGGTAGATAAAGTTCGATATCTGGATTCTCGTATTCAGACATTGGATGGTGCCGCGGATCGTTTTGTGACTTCTGAAAAGAAAGATTTAATGGTCGACTCTTATGTTAAGTGGCGTATTCGTGATTTTGAAAAGTACTATCTTTCTACCAATGGCGGTATTAAAGCCAATGCAGAAAGCTTATTACAAGCCAAAATCAGCAACGACTTACGTACTGAATTTGGTCGTCGCACTATCAAGGAGATTGTTTCTGGTAAGCGTGATGAGTTGCAAACCGACGCATTACAAAACGCTTCTGAAAGTGCTGAGAATCTTGGTATTGAAGTGGTTGATGTGCGCGTAAAGCAAATTAACTTACCTGCTAATGTCAGTACTAGTATTTACCAACGTATGCGTGCTGAACGTCAAGCTGTGGCAAAAGAGCACCGTGCACAAGGTAAAGAACAAGCTGAAATTATCCGTGCGACTATTGATGCCAATGTGACAGTAAAGGTTGCTGAAGCTGAACGTAAAGCGCTTACCATTCGTGGTGAAGGTGATGCATTGTCGGCAAAAATTTATGCTGATGCCTACAGTAAAGACGCTGAGTTTTATAGCTTTTTACGTAGTCTAGAAGCTTACAAAGCAAGTTTTGCCGGTAAGAATGACATTATGGTGTTAGAGCCTGAAGGTGATTTCTTCAAATACATGAAATCGTCTAGCGGTAAGTAACATTTATATCATTTAGTTCAAAAAGCTCGGTCTTTACCGAGCTTTTTTGTGGCTAAAAGTTAATCTAATTAGTATGAATTCAGTTTTTCTAAAAACGGTCATAAATCATAACGAAGACTTTTTATTATGTTTTTGATTACTTTTTATTAATAATTGCTTGTTTTAAATGTCTTTATTACCTCCTTAAGCACTAATTAAGGGACGACTAATTGTTATAATCTGGCTGATTTATAAGCGTTTTTGAAAAAAATGTTAATATCCTCACTCTAGATGTATGTTTTCTCTATGATCTAGTTCTAATTTTTCGCTATAATGAGCACCGCCTCAAAGTATGATTTTAGCGCTTCACCCTTTGTGATCGCTAAAGTATTGAAATATAAAAATTCCAACACCCTCTGGGAGATAAGTGGATGAGCAATGCGCCAGTCGATACCGGACGTCGCAGATTCCTGACAGCTGCAACCGCCGTAGTAGGTGGTGCTGGTGCCGTCGCTGTAGCGGTTCCTTTCATCAAGTCATGGAATCCGAGCGCCAAAGCGAAAGCTGCAGGTGCGCCGGTTGAAGTAAATATTAGTAAAGTTGAACCAGGTCAGTTAATTCGTGTCGAATGGCGCGGAAAACCGGTTTGGGTCGTTCGTCGTACAGAAACTGTGCTAAATAATCTTAAAACATTAGACAGTCAATTACGTGATCCTGCTTCCGAAGAAATGCAGCAACCAGAATATGCAACTAATCCTGCACGTTCTATTAAGCCTGAATTTTTCATAGCAGTCGGTATCTGTACCCACTTAGGTTGTTCACCAACTTATCTACCTGATTCATTCGGTGAGCAGGTTGAGGGTGTAACATCTGGGTTCTTCTGTCCTTGTCATGGTTCTAAATTTGACATGGCTGGTCGTGTATTCCAGGGTGTTCCTGCACCATTAAACCTAGTGGTTCCACCGCACAAATATATCGATGACGCTAACGTTATCATCGGTGTAGATACAGGAGCGGCGTAATGGTTAAGAATATTATTGATTGGATTGATGCTCGCATCCCAATGACGGCAACGTATAACCGTCATGTGGGTCAGTATGCCACACCAAAGAATTTCAACTTTTGGTATTTCTTTGGCTCATTAGCATTATTAGTTTTAGTTAACCAGTTACTGACTGGTATTTGGTTAACCATGAATTACGTACCAACAGCAGAAGGTGCATTCGCTTCTGTTGAATACATAATGCGTGATGTTGAATACGGCTGGTTATTACGTTATATGCACTCTACTGGTGCGTCAGCGTTCTTCTTTGTCATTTATATGCACATGTTCCGTGGATTAATTTACGGTTCTTATCAAAAACCAAGAGAGCTTTTATGGCTGTTTGGTATGTTGATATTTTTAGTGTTGATGGCTGAAGCATTTATGGGTTACTTACTGCCTTGGGGACAAATGTCCTATTGGGGCGCACAGGTAATTATCTCTTTGTTTGGTGCTATTCCTGTTATTGGTGATGACCTAACATTGTGGATCCGTGGTGACTACGTTATTTCCGGTGCAACACTAAACCGTTTCTTCGCATTACATGTTATTGCGCTGCCACTTGTATTGGTTGTGTTGGTGTTCTTACATCTAATCGCATTACATGAAGTGGGATCGAACAACCCTGATGGTGTTGAAATTAAAAAGAACAAAGATGAGAACGGATGGCCTATTGATGGTATTCCATTCCACCCTTATTACACTGTAAAAGATATTATGGGTGTAGCAGGCTTCTTAATCGTGTTCTGTTATGTGCTGTTCTTTATGCCTGAAGGTGGTGGATACTTCCTTGAGAAGCCAAACTTTGAAGCGGCTAACCCAATGAAGACTCCTGCGCATATTGCACCGGTTTGGTATTTCACACCATTCTATGCGATTTTACGTGCAATTCCCGACAAGTTAATCGGTGTTGTTGCTATGGGTCTGTCGATTGCAGTGCTATTTGTTCTGCCTTGGCTTGACCGTTGTAAAGTCAAATCTATCCGTTACCGTAGTTTGATTCACAAAATCAACATCGCACAATTTACTGTGTCGTTCATTATTCTTGGCTATTTAGGTGTGGTTCCTGCAACGCCTGAGCTAACTATTGCGGCACGTGTATTCACTTTCACTTACTTTGGTTTCTTCGTAGCCCTATGGGTTTACAGTAAGAATGAGAAAACAAAAGAAGTTCCTACGAGGGTGACACACTAATGAAAAAGTTATTAATTGCATTAGTTACACTACTGCCATCTCTCGCTATGGCTGCAGGTGGAAACGAGGTTCATTTAGAAAGCGCTAACGTTAACTTGCATGATAAAGCGTCATTAGAGCGTGGTCTGGATTTATTCCAGCAATATTGTTCAGGTTGTCACAGCACTAAATACCAACGTTATGAGCGTGTAGCAACTGACTTAGACATCAGTGGCGATGATATGCGTAATAAGTACATGTTCACTGATGCTAAAATCGGTGATTTAATGGAAAACGCTATTCCTCCCGTTGATGCGGCTAAATGGTTTGGTGCTCCGCCTCCAGACTTAACCTTGGTTGCTCGTGTACGTGGAGCTGATTGGGTATTTTCATACTTAAAAGGTTTCTATGCTGATGAAACGCGTCCATTTGGTGTGAACAATACCGTGTTTCCATTAGTGGCTATGCCGCACGTTTTACAAGACTTACAAGGTGTTGCAACTCCTCAATATGAAAAGACTGTCATTGATGGTGTTGAAACTATGACGTTGGTCGGCATGAATCCTCCTACTGGTGGCAAAATGAGTGCAGAAGAGTACGACCAAGCAGTTCGTGATATCACGGGTTTCTTAGTCTATTCGGCTGAACCCGTTCAGTTAGAGCGTGAAGCTTTAGGTTGGTGGGTACTTGGATTCTTGTTTATTTTCTTCATCATTGCTTATTTGTTGAAGAAAGAATACTGGAAAGATGTGCACTAGCCATCAATAACGGTTAATATACATTATCCGCATATTGTAAACGGGGGGCTTAGCCCCTCGTTTGTTTTGTTTTTTCTACATTCTGGAGGGTATCAATGGCTGTTGCTGCCAACAAACGCTCTATCATGACACTTTTTTCTGGTGCCGATGATTTATATAGTCACCAAGTACGTATCGTATTGGCTGAAAAAGGGGTTACCGTTGATGTTTTACAGGTAGACCCAAGTGAGATGCCTGAAGATTTACTTGAAGTAAATCCATACAACTCGGTACCAACTTTAGTTGATCGTGAACTCGTGTTGTACGAATCTCGCATTATTATGGAATATTTGGATGAACGTTTTCCTCATCCTCCACTAATGCCTGTATACCCAGTATCTCGCGGCCAAAGCCGTTTAATGATGCACAGAATCGACACCGATTGGTATGCGCTTGTTGAGCGTATCCGTAAAGGTGAAAAAGCTGATGCTGCGCGTAAAGAGTTAATGGAAAGTCTAATCGCTTTAGCGCCAGTATTTGCTGAAATGCCATACTTCATGAGCGAAGAGTTTGGTTTATCTGATTGCTACCTAGGCCCATTATTGTGGCGCTTACCGGTATTAGGTATTCACTTAGACCCGCGTACATCGAAAGATATCAGTGCTTATATGACACGTATTTTTGAACGTGAATCATTTAAAGCATCGTTAACTGAGGCTGAGCGCGAAATGCGCATGGGCATGTGATGAAACCAATAACAGCTAATCGTCCATATTTGTTGCGTGCTTACTATGAGTGGTTGATGGATAACCATTTGACGCCACACGTAGTCGTGGATGCATTTGTTAACGGTACACAAGTTCCACAGCAATTTGTTAAAGACGGTCAAATTGTCTTGAATATTGCAACTGGAGCTGTGGCAAATCTTCACATGTCGAATGATTCCGTCGAGTTTAATGCCCGTTTTGGTGGTGTTCCACAAAATGTGTATTTACCAATGGCCTCAATTGTGGCCATTTATGCTCGTGAAAACGGTGCCGGCACTGTATTTGATATGGAAGATGCGTATATGATCGAAGGTGAGCAGGATGAGTTGTCATCTGTGCCACCATCAATGAAATCTGTTGATGATACTTCGACATTACCGCCATCGCCTAAATCTACTACTGGTGACAAAGCTAAGCGTAAAAACCATTTAACTGTGGTGAAGTAACGATCCGTTACCATGACATAAAACCAGTCGCAAGGCTGGTTTTTTTTAAGCTAAAATTGCAGTATCACCATTTTTTATCGCTCAAATGGAACCCCAAATGTTGTTGATGATTGATAATTATGATTCTTTTACGTTCAACTTAGTGCAATACTTCCAAACGCTTGGACAAGAGATCCTCGTTAAGCGTAATGATGAAATCACCATTGAACAAATTGAAGCATTAGCGCCCACTCATTTAATCATTTCTCCTGGTCCATGCACTCCAAACGAAGCAGGGATCTCGCTTGCCGCCATTGAATATTTTGCTGGGAGATTGCCTATTTTAGGTGTCTGTCTCGGCCATCAAGCCATTGCCCAAGTGTTTGGTGTTGATGTTGTACGTGCAAAGCGTGTTATGCACGGTAAAACCAGCTTAATTGAGCACAATCAACAGGGATTATTTTCTCAGTTAGCATTACCTTTGCAAGTGACGCGTTACCATTCATTGTTGATCAATGACGTTCCCAAGAATTTTACGCTGGACGCATGGTTTGATGACCCTGTTCATGGGCGTGAAATTATGGCGATGAGCTATGCTGATTTACGTATATACAGTGTGCAGTTTCATCCTGAGTCTATTTTGACCCAGCAAGGACACGAATTGCTGAATAACTTTTTACAGTTATAAAGTGTAATCAAGGCTACCTATTTAAGTTCATTATCACTTATTCTGTTACAACTTCTGCAACCAATCTGGCTAAATTCTCGCGTATATTTATGCTATAAAGAGCGCTTAAAAAATAATAAAAGGGATAACCATGACAAGCTTTATGCGAAACTTTGCGGTGAGCGCAATTTCTTTGGCGATGATCAGTGGCTGTGCTGCGACAGCAAAAAATGACGATACGATGGTTATCGCAAAGCCTACCGCTACATCATTGATGGTGCCATTAGCCCAACCTCCAAAAGTCGATCAGTTATTAACGCTTAATCAAATCATGGCTAATCCGGATTGGATGGGAATATTTGCCCAAGGAGCCTATTGGAGTGATGACAGCCAATCGGTGTATTTTAGTCGCCAAGCACACCAGTCGCCTATTCGTAATTTTTATCAACAAGCCATCGGCCAGTCTGAAGCGAATAAACTAGCATTGGATCAGTTACACCTTGCTGATCAGCGTAATGGTGTGTTGAATCAAGCTAAAACTAAAAAAGCTTACATTTATCAAGGTAACGTATTTGTAAAAGATTTATCAAACGGCGATATTACTCAAATGACTCGCCAAAATGATCCGATTAGCGACGTTCGCTTTTTGAGCGGCGGCGATCTTGCATTTTGGCAAGGTAATAATATTTTTCGTTTATACCAATCTAGTGGACTTGTGGAGCAAATGGCTGCAATCCTAATGGAAAATGAGCCTAAAAATACGCCAGCCCCCAGTACTTTTATGGCCAAACAGCAGCAAAGATTAATCCAATATGTTGCCATGCAACACGATAACAGTCTGACGCGTGATGAATATAGCGAATCATTGGCTAAAGCTGATCCGACTTTTTCAGCAAAACCTTGGTATTTAGGTGATGCGGAAGTTGTTTCAGAAATGAGTTTATCGCCAGATGGACGTTACGTTCTATTGGCGTTAACGGATAAAAATTATAGTTGGCGTGCAGAACACGACATTATGCCCAATTATTTAGGGCAAGAAGGTTATGTTGATCCCGTGCCTGCTCGTGCTCGTGTGGCAGAAGATGTTTTCCCAGGTCAGCGTTTAGTATTACTCGACCTTACTGAACACAGTAAAAAAGATATTACCATTGAAGGCCTAGCCGGTTTTGATGAGGATGTACTTGCTAGCGTTAAAGCTGAAAATGCAAAAGCCCAAGGTAAAACCTACGAAAGCCACAAAGCGCCGCGTTTAGTGCAGTTAATGCAAGATTGGGAGTGGAGTCAAAGCGCTATTCAGTGGAATGATTCTGGCGATAAATTATTAGTGATGCTTGAAGCGGTTGATAATAAAGATCGCTGGATCGCGAGCGTCGATCTTCAAAAAGGCAAACTCTCCACTGAGCATCGCTTACATGATGATGCTTGGGTTAACTATAATTTTAATCAATTCGGTTGGATAACCGGTACAGATACCATGTACTACTTATCTGAAGAGTCTGGATTCTCTCAGTTATATACCAAAACAGCCGCAGGTAAGGTATTGGCATTAACTAAGGGTAAATTTGTGGTTGATAATGTGACCTTATCTCCAGATGCAAAATACTTTTATTACCGTGCTAATAAAGACCATCCGGGCAGTTATAATGTTTACCGTGTAGACATTGCCAGCGGAAAATCAGAACAACTGACTCAGTGGTTAGGGACATTGGATTACAGCTTAAGCCCTGATGGCCAATCACTGTTATTAACAGCTTCATCTGCTATTCACCCCGATGAACTCTATATTCAGCCTATTGGTGGCGAGATTAGCCAATTAACCGACTATACCAGCACAGCATTTAAACAATATCCATGGCAAGTACCGCAAGTTGTTGCGTTACCTTCAACCCATGGTGCAGAGCCCATTTATGCGCGGGTTTATTTGCCGCAAGGTTATGATCCTAAACAGGCTGATAAATATCCGGCAGTGATGTTTAATCATGGCGCGGGTTATTTACAGAATGCTCATTATGGATTTTCGGGTTACTTCCGTGAATTTATGTTCAATAACTTGTTAACCCAACAAGGTTACGTGGTAATGGATATGGATTATCGCGGTTCAAAAGGTTATGGACGTGATTGGCGTACGTCGGTTTATCGTAATATGGGCCATCCAGAAGTGGAAGATCTAAAAGATGGTGTGGCTTGGATGGCAAGCAATGCTAATGTGGATCCTCAACGTGTAGGCACCTATGGTGGTTCATACGGCGGCTTCCTTACTTTTATGGCGTTATTTAATGAACCTGATTTATTCCAAGCAGGGGCCGCATTACGTCCTGTAGCCGATTGGGCTCATTATAATGCGCCATATACCTCTAATATTTTAAATACGCCTGACGTTGACCCTATCGCTTATGAGCGTAGTTCGCCGATAGAACATGCTCAAGGTTTACAAAAACCATTACTGATCATGAGTGGTGTCTTAGATGATAACGTATTTTTCCAAGACAGTGTGCGCATGGTGCAACGTCTAATTGAATTAGAAAAACCGATGTTTGAAACGGCAATCTATCCTGTTGAGCCACATGGATTTAAGCAACCTTCTAGTTGGTTAGATCAGTATCGTCGTATTTATAAGTTGTTTGAACAAGAGCTGAAATAGTCAGCGCTAAGTTCAAAAAGACAAATAAATATTTATTAAGGCTTCCTTTGAGAAGCCTTAATTTTTATTATTAAGCGATTAACACAATAAAAGGCAATGTGAGTGGCAATATCAATAGCAGGTGGGGTTAGGCCCGGAAAAGTCATCGAAATTGAGCGCCGACTCTATAAGCAGCTTATTGTGGGTAAGCATAAAGTTAATGCTATGCCAGATGAGATCAGCGAAGACTTAGAAGAAAACGCCAATAAGCTTGATATTGAGCGTCAAGCATTAAAGCTGCGCATTGATAAGCAAGCAAAAGAGAAACAAGTATATCTTGAGGTGTCTGCACTGCTAACCCATACGGTTAATAATGCAATAGAGCATCAGTTAGCTAATCCACAAATGATATTAGAAGCATCAGCAATTGGTGAAGGCCAAATTTTATTGCTTGATTTATTATTAGATCCAGATCTTAACATCAATCGACTACGACCAATTATTGAAAGTATTAGTTGGTTATCGCGTGATTTAATTAATTTAATTAACAGCCCTGCATCTGGCCACCGCCGCCCCAAAAACTCCGATGTCCAAGTGACCGATATCAAGCTGGTACTCAATTACATTGGTATTGAAAATTTACGTTTATTGATCCCTTATTTTTGTTTACGCCATTGGCTACCTACAGGTAATGCCAATTTATTGTGGATAACCCGCAAGCTTTGGCGATATAGCATGGTGAGTGCCATTGCCGCGCAAACCTTAGCTGAGTTACATAATAAAGAGCCCAGTTTGGCTTATTGTTGTGCCTTAATGTATCAATTTGCTACTTCGATCATTCTCAGTCAAAGCGGGCATATATTTGATAAAACTTGGGGGACATGGCTACGAGAAGCCAGCCTTAGTCGAGAGAAACAAGTTTATGATGCTATTATGGCAACAGATTTTCCTGCTGAGGCCGTTTTAGAACAAGTGTTGCAGCATAGTCATAGCTTAAATTGGCAACTACTCAGTTTACTGCAATTTGATGACTCAGCGATGACTCAAGTGCTAAAAGAACTCGATCACGATTACCACTTTACCGAGTTATCCGTCGACGCTGCAATTGTGGCTAAAGCGAGTTGTTACGCCAAAGTGCTTTTGCTAGAGGAGCAGCAACAAATCGACCCACAAGAAAAAAGAATTATGTTCGATTACTATCAATTTTCAGCTCAAGAATTAATTCGTCTTAAAGGGAAAAATTTCCGTAAACTCAATTTACTTTAACGCTGTTTTTTGCGTTTCGAGCAAATGTTAAATCTGTGTAATTATTCACTTTTGATGAATAGCTACACAAAATGGAGCCAAATAACTTTTTTTATGACTAGTTATGCTTCATAACCTCCAATAAACGCTTTGTTTATTCATATTTTTAATTCTTTATGCATAATGCTGATCTGGCCTGCAGAAGTTAATTGTACTGAACTGGTATTTTGATCACATTTTCGCTAATAATGTCGCATAAATAATACAAACTTCCGCTAATGCACTTACAGAATATAAAGCAAACAGCGGAAACAGCGGCTTTAAAACCGTTTACAACCTGAAGGATAAAATGCAATGAGTGTAGAAATGAACCTAACCCGTGCCCAATTCGATGAAGTTATGGTGCCTAATTATGCGCCTGCGGCCGTTATACCTGTTCGTGGAGCCGGTAGCCGAGTGTGGGATCAAGAAGGTAAGGAATTCATCGATTTCGCTGGTGGTATTGCAGTAAATTGTTTAGGTCATTGTCACCCAGCATTAGTGTCTGCATTAAAAGAGCAGAGCGAAAAAATATGGCACTTATCTAACGTGATGACTAACGAGCCTGCACTTGAATTAGCCACAAAGTTAGTCAATGCCACATTTGCTGAGCGTATTTATTTTGCCAACTCTGGTGCAGAAGCGAACGAAGCCGCACTTAAATTAGCGCGCCGTTATGCTCTAGACAACCATGGTGCAGACAAAGATCAAATCATCGCCTTCGATAAAGCATTCCACGGCCGGACATTCTTTACTGTAACTGTTGGTGGTCAAGCAGCATATTCAGATGGTTTCGGCCCTAAGCCTCAAAGTATTACCCATGTACCTTTTAATGATATCGCTGCACTTGAAGCGGTTATTTCAGACAAAACCTGTGCCATCATGCTTGAACCTCTTCAAGGTGAAGGCGGTATTATCAATGGTGACCCTGAGTTCTTAAAAGCAGTACGTCGCTTAGCCGATAAGCATGACGCATTGGTTATTTTTGATGAAGTACAAACAGGCGTAGGCCGTACTGGTGAGTTATTTGCATACATGGGTACTGACATCGTGCCTGATATTTTAACTAGCGCTAAAGCGTTAGGCGGTGGCTTCCCGATTGCAGCAATGCTAACTACTGCAAAAATTGCTGCTCACTTAAAAATTGGTACTCATGGTTCTACTTATGGCGGTAACCCACTTGCTTGTGCAGTAGGTAATGCGGTAATGGACGTGGTTAATACCAAAGAAGTACTTGATGGCGTTAAACATCGTGAACAGCTATTCCGTGATGGTTTAGCGGCTATTAATGCTAAATACAACGTATTTAGTGAAATCCGTGGCAAGGGATTATTACTTGGTGCGGTATTAAATGAGCAATATGAAGGCCGTAGTCGTGACTTTTTAGTGGCATCTGTTGCTGAAGGTCTAATGAGCTTGATGGCGGGTGCAAACGTTGTGCGTTTTGCTCCTTCATTGGTTATCCCTGAAGCTGATATCGCTGAAGGTCTATTGCGTTTTGATCGCGCGGTAGCAAAAGTGGTTGCAGGTTAATGAACAAAAAGTGTGAGCCTAGCTTGCACTTTTTTGTTTGGGTACGCCAACAAAGTGAAATTGCGCCGAAAAGTATTTCAGCGCAGTTTATTTGTGGCGCAATGAGGAGATTAAGATGTTAATCATACGTCCTATCCGTGCAAGTGATTACGATGCACTTTATGGTATTGCAGTCGAGTCAGGCCACGGTTTTACATCTTTACCAGTTAACGAAGAGTTACTGCGTTCAAAGATTGCTAGGGCAGAAGCATCTTTTACCAAGCATGTTGATAAACCTTTTGACGAAGGTTATTTAATGGTGCTTGAAGACATGAAAACCGGTGAAGTTGTCGGCACTTGTGGTATTGAAGCTGCTGTCGGCATGGAAGATGCTTTTTATCATTACCGTTTAGGTACTGAGGTGTATCACTCTCAACAAATCTCAGTTCGTAATGAAGTTGAAACCCTGACTCTATGCCATGACTATACGGGAGCGGCTGAGCTGTGCACCTTGTTTTTAAAAGACGGTTATCGCAAAGGTAATAACGGGCGCATGTTGTCGCGTTCGCGTTTTTTATTTTTAGCGCAGCATCAACATCGTTTTGGTGAAACTGTTATCGCAGAAATGCGAGGGGTCAGTGACGATCATGGTGAATCACCATTTTACGAATGGCTGCAGCATCATTTTTTAGGTATCGACTTTGTTGAGGCTGATTATTTATCAGGCTTAGGTAAAAAAGCGTTTATGGCTGAAATGATGCCACGTAACCCTGTTTACGTTTGTATGCTGCCTAAAAAAGCCCAAAAAGTGATTGGTGAAGTGCATAAAAACACTAAGCCAGCACTGCGGTTACTGCAAGCGGAAGGATTTAAATTCCGAAATTATGTCGATATTTTTGATGGTGGTCCAACGGTTGAATGTTCAATCGGAGATATTCGCTCGGTAAAAAAGAGCCGTTTACTTACTGTGAGCATTGGTAAAATGCCACATGCCGATCACCATTTTATTATTTCCAACACCTTGCTAGCTGATTATCGCGCATCGGCGGCAAAACTGTTGGTCTCTGATGAACACGATAATGTGGTGCTTAGTACTGAAATTGCTGCCGGTCTTATGGTCAGCGAAGGCGAGCAAATTCGTGTTTTAGCAATGTAGGAGCAAGAAATGACACAATATATTCAAGGTCAGTGGTTAGCTGGCGAAGGTCATGAAATTAACTCAAAAAACCCAGCCAACGGTGACGTCATTTGGCAAGGTAACACTGCAACCGCGACTCAAGTGAACGCAGCTGTAGATGCCGCTCGTGCGGCGCAATTTGATTGGTTTATGCTGGGTTATGACGCCCGTTTAGCCATTGTTGAAGCTTATCGCGCACAACTAGAAAATAATAAAGCCGAGATAGCTGAAACCATCGCTCAAGAAACCGGTAAGCCACAATGGGAAACCGCCACTGAAGTTGGTGCCATGATTGGCAAAATCGCTTTGTCAGCAAAAGCTCACGACAAACGTACAGGTACTGAAACCAATGATCTGCCAGCAGGTCGTGCGGTATTACGTCACAAGCCTCATGGTGTTGTGGCTGTATTTGGTCCATATAACTTCCCGGGACATTTACCTAACGGTCATATAGTGCCTGCATTATTAGCCGGTAACACAGTGGTGTTTAAGCCATCAGAACTAACACCTAAAGTGGCTGAGTTAATGCTAAAGTGTTGGGATAAAGCTGGCTTGCCACAAGGTGTGATTAACCTAGTGCAAGGCGAAGTTGACACAGGTAAAGCGTTAGCATCACACCCGCAAATTGATGGACTATTCTTTACCGGTAGTTCTCGCACTGGGCATATTTTACATGAACAATATGCCGGCCTTCCTGGTAAAATTTTAGCCCTTGAAATGGGTGGTAATAACCCGCTTATCGTTAAAGGCGTTACTGATACTAAAGCGGCAGTCCATGACATTATTCAGTCTGCATATATTTCCTCTGGTCAGCGTTGTACTTGTGCCCGTCGTTTATACATTGAAGAGGGCGAGCAAGGCGATGCGTTAATTGCCGAACTAGTCAAGGCTGTTAAGCAAATCAAAGTCGGTGCTTGGAACGCTCAACCACAACCTTTTATGGGCTCAATGATTTCTGAAACTGCAGCGCTTGGTATGGTTGCTGCGCAAGCAACACTCAAGTCATTAGGTGGCGTTCCGTTAGTTGAGTTAGTGCAAGTTGAAGCTGGAACGGGTTTAGTGACTCCAGGTTTAATTGACGTTACTCAAGTGGCAGCGTTACCAGATGAAGAATATTTTGGTCCATTATTACAGTTAGTTCGTTACCGTGATTTTGACCAAGCTATCCATTTAGCGAATGCGACTCGTTATGGTTTATCTGCCGGTTTACTCGCTGACAGCCGTGAAGATTACGATTACTTCCTCGCGCGCATTCGTGCTGGTATTGTTAATTGGAATAAGCAAATCACAGGTGCATCAGGTGCGGCACCATTTGGTGGCGTTGGCGCATCGGGTAACCATCGTGCAAGTGCGTTTTATGCTGCTGATTATTGCGCTTACCCTGTCGCTTCAATGGAAGCTGATTCAGTAAGCTTACCTGCAACTTTAAGCCCTGGTTTATCAATTTAACTGATAAATTCATCGCATGATCCGTGCTGGTGACGTGTTCGCCAGCCTTATTTTAGAAGGATTTAACCATGCATACTGACGTTAATGCTTTATTTGCTGCCCTATGGCAAGACTACATTAAGATGACGCCTTCAGCGGCGAAAATTCATCAACTATTAGGTCATGGTGCTCCTATCATCAATGACCATATCGCGTTGCGTACGTTTAATATCGCCAAAGTGAATTTAAGCGTATTGGCTGAGCATTTCACCTCTATCGGTTATGTCGACTGTGGCGATTATCAGTTTGTACAGAAAAAACTGATAGCTAAGCATTTTGAACATCCTGATCCAACACAGCCAAAGGTGTTTATCTCTGAGCTGTTAGTCGAGGAGTTTAGCCCTGAACTGCAAAAAACTATCCACGGTTTAATCGACCAAGTGGATGTCACAGCAACGACTGCCGATAATTTCATTTATTCAGGTCGTCATTGGGATCTAGACAAAGCCACTTACAAAGCCTTACTTGCTGAAAGTGAATATGCCGCTTGGGTCGCTGCGTTAGGTTACCGCGCTAATCACTTCACAGTATCAATTAATGACCTGCCAGAGTTTGAGCGTATTGAAGATGTAAACCAAGCCTTAAAACAGGCCGGTTTTGTATTAAATAGTTCAGGTGGTGAGATTAAAGGTTCGCCAGAAGTACTGCTAGAACAGTCTTCTACCATGGCCGATAAAGTCGTGGTTAACTTCACTGATGGCGATGTAGAAATTCCAAGTTGTTTCTATGAATTCGCCCGTCGTTACCCAATGGATAATGGTCAGCTTTATACTGGTTTTGTTGCAGCATCTGCAGACAAGATTTTTGAAAGTACCAATTCAATGATGTAATGTTGTGTACAACTAAAAAAGACCTAATTGAGTTATCAATTAGGTCTTTTTGTTGGCCGTAGCAAAGGCTTGGTTCAGTAAAAGGACAGCATGGAAGCTTATGGATTGATCAAAATGCTGACATTAAGCCCTTGTAATGTCTCACTACGATTAAATTTTAATATAAAACCATATTGCTCACAGATCTCTTTCACAATCGACAAGCCCAGTCCGTGACCCGTAGTTGCTTCATCGAGTCGGGTTCCACGAGCGGTTAACAATGCAATTTGCTCTTGCATAACACCACAGCCATCGTCTTCTATTTGGATTAATATCTCTCCTGATGGCAAATCAACTATGCTGATGTTCACCTGTGAATTCGCCCATTTAAAGGCGTTATCGAGCAGGTTGCCAAACAACTCCATGCCATCTTCACGATGAATGGGGATGCGACTAATATGTTGTGCGTTAACCACTCGGCATTCAATGACGCGCTGATGATGCACCTTATGTAAGGTTTGAATTAAGCTATCGAAATCTTTTGGAACAGCCAGCTGTGCAGCGGGTAGCATGTCACCCGTTATTCGCGCCGCAGCCAGTTTACGCTCAATCATTTTATGCACTAAATCTAATTGCTGCTGCATTGCTATTGCGGCGTCAGGGTGGGTGAGCCCGAGGGCTTCAACTTGTTGCTGCATCACTGCTAATGGTGTTTTTAAGCCATGGCTTAAATTGCCTAGGTTATTTCGACTGCGTTCAATTTGTTTGGCGGTGTAGTCTAATAGCTCATTATAGGTTTCTGCTAGCGGACGGATCTCCGCCGGTATTTGCGACATGGTTAACGAAGCTATCTCACCTTCGCGCAATTTAGCCAGTGCGCCCTGGATTTGATTCACTGGTTTAAACGATTGGCGTAAAATAATGAAGATACCGGCGATCATCGCCAATAACATGCCAATATTGATTGCCAGTTTAGCGCCAAAGACTTCACTGAAGACGCGGCGACCAATACTAAGATCTTGGGCTACTGTCAGTGTGGCCGTGTTGGGACTGTTAGGCGCACCAATACCAATAGAGAGCAGCTGCATATCATTATTTTTTGGCCCCTTAGCTTGCCATACGCGTTTTTGCTGCGCTTGTAAGGGTTCGATCTGCAGCTCTGCATCCCATAAGGATCGAGAACGAATAGTACGGTCAGGTAAATTTAATTGGAAATAGCGGCCTGAATAAGCCGGGCGATAAAAACTGGATAATTGGCTTTGGTCGATAACCAGTTCGCCATCATCGAGCCGAGTGGCAATGATAATATGTTCTAAATCTTCTTCTAAACGGTTAATGATGGAGTCATGAAACGCATCTCGCAGCATAGATTCAAACAAAAATAAGCCTATGAGAGTAGCAATGATGATCAATCCACTCAGCCATAAGCTTAATTTAAAGCGAATTGACATCATTCAATGATGCCATGAAAGATATAACCTTGACCGCGACGGGTTTCGATAGCCGTTTTACCCAGCTTTTTACGTAAATGAGTCACGTATACTTCAACGACGTTACTTTCTTTCTCATCATCAAACTGGTAAAGTTTGTCTGTAAGCTGCTGTTTAGATAGTAGTTTTCTTGGCGACATTAAGAAAATTTTCAGTAGCCTAAATTCCATTGATGTCAGCTCATACTCTTGTCCGCCCACCGTCACTTTCTGCTCATTTTCGTCGAGATTAACCCCAGCGTAGCAGAGTTGTTTTGATGATGAATTAACCCGTCCATGAGCTCGATGGATAAGTGCCTGAATTCTTGCGAGTAGCTCTTGAGTGTGAAACGGTTTACCTAAGTAATCATCAGCACCAGCATTAAAACCTTCCACTTTTTCGTGCCACTGACTGCGGGCCGTTAGCATAATAACTGGGGTACTGATGCCACGTTCACGCCATTGAGTCACTAATGACAAGCCATTGCCATCGGGTAAGCCAATATCGAGAATGACGCAGTCATAATCTGTTTCTTTCATCAAATAATCGGCTTCAATGGCCTTATCTGTGACGTCCGTAATATAACCTGCTTGCTTGAGTTGTTTTTCAAGTTCAGCAACCAGTAATGGGTTATCTTCAACGAGTAACAGTTTCATGTTTAGTACATTCGCTCGGTAATTGAGTCAATGGATCTTGCATGCCATTGGCTGCATCTAATTGCAGATTAACAACATGCCCTTGTTTTAGCCTAAATTGCAGGTCATAGCGCCACTTATCCTGATATTGGTATAGTTGCGCATCGATTAAGTGGCCATCACAATACTGTGATATCCAAGCTAAGTAATCATCTAATGACCTTATATTACCAGAAGATACTAATTTTTGGACGTTATCATGATCCAGAGCGAGTTCTTTTGTGGGAATATCTTGCTGGTTAATCGTGATGGCCATTAAGCTGCTTATTGCTATGGAGAACAAGCTATTCATGGTCGCTCCAAAATAAAAAAAGTGGCGTTCAGAGTATGAACACCACTTTAAGTATATTGGCTTAAATCAAGCTGAAGCTTATATGATTAAGGCTTAAACATTACGTTTTAGCCCTATAAAGCCTTAGTTGTTTAGCGTGTGCCGTAAACGACGATAGTTTTACCGTGTGCTTGAATCAAACTTTGTTCTTCAAGCATTTTTAAAATACGGCCTACCGTTTCACGTGAACAACCTACAATTTGACCAATCTCTTGACGGGTAATTTTAATTTGCATGCCATCAGGATGTGTCATTGCATCAGGCTGCTTAGCAAGATGTAATAGTGTTTGTGCAATACGGCCGGCGACGTCAAGGAACGCTAAGTCGCCCACTTTTTGGCTAGTACTTTGTAAACGATAGGCCATTTGCGCCGAAAGTTTCATAAGGATTTCAGGATTAACCTGGATAAGTTGCTTAAATTTCTTATAAGAAATTTCTGCAATTTCACATGCTTGCTTAGCACGAACCCATGCTGTACGTTCAGATTGCTCTTCAAACAATCCAAGTTCACCGATAAAGTCGCCTTGATTAAGATAAGACAGGATCATTTCTTTACCTTCTTCATCTTTGATCAATACTGCGACAGAACCTTTGACTATGTAATATAAAGTATCAGATTCTTCACCAGCATGGATTAAGGTGCTCTTTGCTGGATACTTATGAATGTGACAATGTGAAAGAAACCATTCTAATGTTGGGTCAGGTTTTGGCTTACCAATCAGAGCCATACGATATTCCTCGATTGATTAAAAATGAAAGTAAGTAATGTCTAATTAAGCATTCTACGCTATTGGTGCGGCGAAAACTTTGATAGAGATCGTATTTAGAAGTGTGTGTAGTGTATATTAACTTGTTAAATTTTAGATTAAATTTATTTTTTTTGTGATGGCGGTCGACTTTTTTGGCCAATTTGTCTTAATCATCACGACTATTGAATTATTGCAAAATACATGTGTCTATTGTATTGGATCCATGAGTTAGCTAGTGTTATCTAATCAGCATCATAAATAGTTGTCGAGGTATGCGTGAAAAAACTGAGTCAAATCGGGGTTATTGTCAGTGTTATGTTATTGAGTGGGCTAAGTTTGCCCGTGAACGCATTTGTTATCCCGCCTTCTATTCAGTCTCAGGCCGCTACTAAATTAGTCAATATTCAAATTAAAGCTAAGCAGGGCAATGCAGATGCGCAATTTTTATTGGGTTTAATGTATCTCTCGGGGCGATTTGTTATTCAAGACACAGAGCAAGGTTTGTACTGGATTAACCTTGCGGCACAGCAGCAACACATCAAGGCGCAGCAAACCTTAGCTGATTTAGCTTTTGAGGGGCATAAATTATTTCCGCGTGATTTAGCGCTTGCAGAAAAATGGTACCTAAAAATGATTGAGCAAGGTGATAAGTGGGCTCATTTTCGTTTAGGGTTTATTTATTCTGCTGGTGGTGATGGCGTGGCACGAAATTGTGGCAAAGCCATGGAGCAGTTTTTGGCAGCAGGTGATGCGGTTTCAATGGGGAATGTTGCGTGGATATTAGCCACGTGTCCAGAAGCAGAATATCGAGATGGTTCACGTGCGGTATCAATGTCGCTAAAGTTACTTGAGAATAATAAAAACGATCCCACAGTATTAGATAACCTTGCGGCCGGCTATGCAGAACTGGGCGATTTTACTGCAGCGATAGATACGCAGAAAAAAGCGATTGATGCACTAAAAGATAACCCTGAGATTGTGCGCAGCGATGAGTTTATTTTACGTTTGGAGCAGTATAAAAATAAGCAGGCTTATCGAGAAGTTATCCCACTGATGTAACGCACCAGCCAAACCTGTGGTTATCTTGTTGTCGCGGGATAGGTAAGGGCTTATCTCGTGCTTGATTATCGGCTTTATTGGGTTTCGTTGATGTGCTTAATGCACTAACAGATCAAAAAGGGGGAATTAGCTCTTCAAGCACATCAACTGCCGTTCTTTCGCTTGAAATCACGATGCGTCTATCTTAGTGGTTCTGACTTAAATCAAACTTAATCGAGTTTGATATCATTAAGATTTTGTAGCTCTAAGCGTTTATCCATTAAGTCTTTCACTAATGGCGTCAAAATTAATTCCATTGCCAATGACATTTTTCCACCGGGAACAACCAGTGTGTTGACGCGTGACATAAATGAGCCTTGGATCATGTTGAGATAATAAGGAAAATCAACATTATTAATACCGCGAAAGCGGATGACTAAAAAGCTTTCATCTAGGCTGGGTATGTCTTTTGCGCTAAAGGGGTTTGAGGTATCCACAGTCGGCACGCGTTGAAAATTAATATGAGTCCGTGAAAATTGTGGCGTCATGTGCTTAATATAATCATCCATACTGCGCACAATCGACCCCATGACTTTTTCACGGCTATGGCCTCTATCGTTTGTATCGCGAATGATCTTCTGGATCCACTCTAAATTAACAATTGGTACCATGCCAATCAGCAGATCGACATGTTTAGCCACATCAGCATCTTCAGTTACCACACCACCGTGAAGACCTTCGTAATAGAGCATATCGGTATTGGCAGGTAAATCACGCCATTGAGTAAATGTGCCCGGCATTTGATTAAATGGCACGGCTTCGTCAAACGTATGCAAGTAACTGCGAGTTTGACCATTACCTGTGTTGCCGTAGCTGGTAAAACACTCTTCGAGTTTTTTGAAATTATTCGCTTCGGGCCCAAAATAACTCAGATTACGATTTTCAGCCTGTGATTTTCTAATTAACACTTCCATTTCAGCGCGAGTGAAATTGTGGAAACTATCACCTTCAACAAATGCGGCATTAATACCCAGCTGCCTAAAAATATGAATGAAGGCAGTTGTAGTTGTGGTTGTGCCAGCACCGGAAGAGCCGGTTACAGCAATAATAGGATGTTTTGCTGACATGTTATTTGCCTAGGTAATGTGTGGACGCGAAAAAACCAGTCACTAGTTATACGGTAATCTTTACCCGTGGGTCAATTATTCAAGGGTAACAATGTGATCATTTTGTCGCAAAATCAGTGTTTTTGTATTGTATCTAGTCGAAAGACGGACGTGAAATGTGTTCCCGTTGCCGAATGGCAATAGACTCATCATCTTCACTGAATTCAACTACTAACTCGCCTTTTTTGAGCGCAAGCTTACATTGTTCTATTGCTCTGGTTAATTGTTGCTCGTTGGCGTCACTAAAACTGCCATCTTCAAGTTGTGATAATAGATACTCTTTTATCATACGTTGAAGTACTTCTTGAGGTAATGAGAGTAACGCTTCATAAGGCACAAGCATGGTGTATTCCTATTAATGACTTAGTGAAGAAGATGATCCGTCTGGCTCGGTTAGCGTATTTTCTTCAGAGAAAATAAACGCGATGATACGTTGCTCAAGATAAAAATGTGGCTTCCAAGGCCAGCCGCCGGCAATAAATCCCACATGACCACCAAACTCATGTAACTCGTATTCAACCATTGGCGATAATTGATCTCGGGTCGGGATCACTTCAGCGGTCATAAAAGGGTCGTCTTGAGCGTGAATAACCAGTGTGGGCTTAGTTATGTACTGTAAATAACCTAGGCCGCTAGC
Organism: Shewanella vesiculosa; assembly: GCF_009994065.1. NCBI lineage: Bacteria > Pseudomonadati > Pseudomonadota > Gammaproteobacteria > Alteromonadales > Shewanellaceae > Shewanella > Shewanella vesiculosa. The sequence continues at coordinate 119,269 of NZ_JAACSD010000004.1, read as the reverse complement.
TTGCTGATAGTAGTCATTAACGTCAGTAAAACCGTGTAATGGTGCTGTCACTTTATCGTCAAATAAATAAAAGGTGTTGAGCATTTTGAGCTGCTCTTTTGTGATCGGCATTTGTTCGGTTAAATCTGTAGTATTAATTTTATCGAGCATTTTTTGCTGCAAACGTTTAATCAAAAAACGTTGATAGAGAGTTGAAAAGCCACTCTCCAAGCGTTTGGCACAAGCTCCTAACGTTAACGGTGCTGATACCACTACAGCACGTTCGAGTAAGCTATGTTGCTGAGTACTACCTTGATATTTTGCCAATACATTACCGCCCAAGCTGTAACCTACAGCATAAAGCGGCGAGTCCGGATAATAGTGTTTGAGTTGCCCTAGGGTATAAGCTAAGTCGTTAACATCGCCGCTATGATAACTGCGAGCTAAGCGATTAGGCTCACCTGAACAGCCGCGATGATGATGGACAACAGCTGCCATCTTGGCTTTTTTGGCTTCAATCAGCATTCTGCGTACATAGTGAGATTCTGTGTTACCTTCAAGACCATGAATAATTACTAAGATAGGCTGGCCATTCTGGGCTTGTCCTAGCCAATCTAAGTCGACAAAATCGCCGTCAGGTAGCTCTTGCCTTTGCCGAAATGTTATTGGTTTGGCCACTTTAAATAGGAATGGTAGAATCGTTTGCACATGCGGGCTAGCAGCCCACCAGGGCGGAGTGAACAAGGTTTTCATAGACGGAATATTTCTGTAATTGTTTGTGAAAATTTAAACGTATGTTTAAATGTTACTCATGCCACTCTACCACATAAAAAATATAGACAACAATAAACTCAAGGGGAAGTAAATGAAGCGGCGTACCTTTCTCACTGGTGCTTTTGCTGGAACGGCTGCATTAGCATTAGGCGTTAATTTATATTTGCCAAACATCACAACTTCTTCGGAGGATATTCATCACCGCGTATTATTTGGTGTGTTGATCCCGGTATTCCTAGATGGCGCATTACCTGAAGTTCCTAGTCAGAGAGAGCTTGCTATTAATCGCACTCTGGATGCTATTTCACAATCAATTACCCACCTGCCTGTTGAACAGCACCAAGAGTTGATGGAGCTATTAAATTTACTCGAAGGTCGTTTAGGGTTGTTGCTACTCAGTGGCAGTATGACGCCGCTGTTAATGCGAGAACCCCAGCAATTGATCGACATGCTAGAGTTTTGGCGTCATAACTATTTAGACATGTTAACCACCGCTTATGGCGGATTACGTGAATTGATTATGGCAAGCTATTACGCCTGTCCAGAGCATTGGGGAAATTTACGTTATGTAAAACCCACTTTCTTGGTGCCTAACGCGCATTAATCCTACTGTATAGGGAGTATTACCTTGGCCATTATTGATCCTATTATTACTGGTTTAAGCGCGGGTTGGCATCATATCGATGCGAGCACCTTAGAGATTGATCGTCACTTTGACGCGGATGTGGTTATTGTGGGTACCGGTGCGGGTGGCGGTACTGCAGCAGAAATACTCACAGAAGCTGGCTTAAAAGTGATTATGATTGAAGGCGGTGCGCTCAAATCATCGACAGACTTTGATATGGAAGAGCGCCACGCTTATCCTAATCTATACCAGCAGGCTGCTGCGATGAAAACGGCAGATAAAGGCATAGGTATATTCCAAGGTCGTGCAGTAGGTGGTTCAACCACAGTCAATTGGACTACAGCGATTAGAACGCCGGAACAAACATTGGCTTTTTGGGAACAAGAAAAGTCGGTCAAAGGGTTATCTTCGCAAGTGTTACTGCCGTGGTTTGAGTTAATGGAAAAACGTCTCAATATTGAACAATGGCAATATGAACCTAACCGTAATAACGGTGCATTACGCGAAGGTTGCGAAAAATTAGGTTGGGATTACACCGTCATCAAACGTAATGTTAAAGGCTGTTGGAATACTGGTTATTGCGGTATGGGTTGTCCTGTTAATGCTAAGCAATCAATGTTGGTTACCACCATACCCGCAGCGCTTGATAAAGGCGCTACGCTAATTTCACGCGCTAGAGTGATTAAGCTTGAGCATAAAGGTGATAAAGTTGTCGGCTTAACCGCGCAGGCTTTAACGCAAGGCTTAAAGCCCACGTCGGTGAACATCACTTTCAGTGCGAGGCATTATATTTTAAGTGCCGGTGCGATTCATACCCCGACTATTTTAATGCGTTCTAATACCCCCGATCCGCACAAACAATTAGGCAAAACCTTCTTACACCCTTCATTGTTGTCAGGCGGGATATTTGATGAGCAAATCAATGGCCACAGTGGAGCGCCACAATCTATCTATTCCGATGAATTTGTCTGGCATGATGGCGCTGCTGGAGAGCTAGGTTATAAACTTGAAGTTGCCCCTGTTCATCCAGTATTAATCGCGTCAAAAACCATTGGTTATGGCGTTAGTCATGCCCAGTTAATGGCTAACTTTAACCAAATGCAGGTGACCATTGCGCTTATACGTGATGGTTTCAATCAGCAATGTCCTGGTGGTCAGGTTCGGTTAACTGATAACAGCTTTGCATTAGATTATCCTTTAGGCCAAGGTTTCTGGGATGGTGCTCGTCGAGCATTTTTGTCGATGGCTGAATTACAATTTGCTGCAGGAGCTAAAAAAGTATTACCAATGCACGATGGCTTGTCATTTTTAAACTCATGGAGTGAAGCAAAGCAGGCTATCAATGATGTCGATTTAGGCTTACTAAAAACCATCGTTGCGTCGGCTCATGTTATGGGCGGCTGTGCTATGGGGGAAGATAAAACGCTGTCAATGGTTGATACATTTGGGAATTCACATTACCTGGAAAACTTATCTGTGATGGATGGTTCGGTATTCCCAACCAGTTTGGGGGCTAATCCTCAATTGTCTATTTATGGCCTTGTTGCCCGAAATGCGACAGCATTAGCCCAAAAGCTGACTCCAACGAGTTAACTGAACTGGCTCCTATACCGCTGATAGGAGTCTTTTACATTGATGGTTTGCGGTTGCATAAGAGTCAGCTTGAACATTTGACTTGATAAAGTTTATCAATCGATGTCATATCGAGTGCTTAAAAGATGCCAATAAAAAATCCGTATTACTCGTCGATAGGATAGTAGGCTCAGAGCCTTTGCCTTACTAAATTGATGGTTTTTACTGTCATCGACACTATTAGTTAAAAATTTTTAGTGGGTTTGCCTTTCTGTTGGCTTAATGATGTCGGTAATATAGTGTTATTTTCAAGCTAATCGCATTCACTTCGACAAGATTACGATGGAAATTAATCTAGGGTTTAACGTCGCTTAAAAATCAGCTTCAGCTTATTTTATTCCACAATGAAAGTGCTAACGTTTTCAAGGGGGCGTTTCCCTTGAATGCTTGTTGGTCGTTGTATTTTTTCAACGGCCTTAAGCTCTGAGTTGAGTTTATACATTTTAACGTTAAGAACCCTAACTTGTGTTTGCTGCAAAGCTTGTTCGTTTCGATTAAGAGTTGAGCATTCTCAAGGCTTTTCTTAGTATCTATTTGACTCAATCAAAATGTGTTATCGTCTAGCCAATTTAATGCTCAAGGGATTGTTATTAAGTATGTTATTTGAAATGGTTTTTCTCTTCTTAGCAGGTGTTTTTGGCGGTGTTCTTAATTCAATTGCAGGCGGAGGAAGCTTTATTACCTTTCCTGCGCTTATGTTTGTTGGTATACCTCCCATTATAGCCAATGCAACAAATACTTTTGCATCATGTGCTGGTTATATGAGTGGTACTTATGCCTTTCGAAAAGAGATTTCTGCTCATAAAGATGAACTGCTCCTAATCGTAACAATCAGCTTAATGGGCGGGATAACTGGTGCATGGTTATTGCTAAAAATACCTGAAGCAGTGTTTCGAGAGGCCATTCCTTGGTTACTTCTATTTGCTACCGTACTGTTTATTTTTGGTGGGGCAATTAATTTTTGGTTAAAAAAAATGGCATCCCATCACCGGCATGCATCATCCATAGGCGGAGTTTTATTAGCCATAATACTCTTAGGAGTATCGATCTATGGCGGTTTCTTCAACGCTGGGCTAGGCATCATTTCACTGAGCTACTTAGCATTAGCTGGTCACACTAACATCAATGCTATGAATGGGTTAAAGCTATTAATCTCATCGACAATCTCACTCATCGCTATCGTACTGTTCATTTTTAATGATGTCATAGCCTGGTATGAAGGCTCTATTGTGTTATGTGGCACTATCGTCGGTGGCTATGTTGCGGCAAATGTGTCACGCAAACTCCCGCAAAAGCATGTCAGACAGTTTGTTATTGTGGCGAGTATTGCCACTACAGCCTATTTCTTTTTTGATATTTATGCCGGTTTAGACAGTGTTTAAGTATCCAGAATATAACCATTTTGCTAAACGGCTGCTGCGTGGCCTGGTTGAATAAATAGAGGAACCTTTCTGAGTTGGCGAAGAGCTGATCATCCAATTGATGCCCAAAGGGCCTTTCGATGCCAAAAAGTTCGCCGAGTGAAAGAGCGAAATCAAGCCAATACAAAGTAAGACGTTGGCATGTAAGCCATTGGAGGAGGTTACTTTTAGGCCAAAATATGCGCTATGATCTATTTGACACTTAGTAGTATAGCTTGGGAGTCTGGAGAAGGAATTAAGTTACATCTATTACCAGTGAGTAAGCACCTACGAGGTTAACTCAGCCATAACGCTTTTATCTAAGCCAAATAAACTAAGATAGTGTTGTGTGTTTGTCGGTTCAGGGTTATCACAATCATCAGCATCGATGATTTTACCATCCAGTAAATTCAATTTATGTAATAACATGTACTGAGATTTACGTTCCATAATTAACTCTACTTCGAGCATTTTCTGATATTCGTCGCTGTTTAAATGGGCTTTGGCGATCCGGCGTAAGCCTCGGTAAGGCTGAAGTACACTTGCTTCCCATTGCTCTATGACTTTAGTCAATGTTTCCCAATGTTGCTGCGTTAACATATAACACTGTTCATCGAGGTATTGCGCCAATAATAAAATGTTAATATTGACGTGATAACTGTCTTGTAGATTTATGTAAAATATAGGGTTAATAGAATAACTTTGCTCGCAATTATGCCAAATAGTGTGACTAAAATTTTGGCGATTTAAAGGCTGCGACATACTGTATTCCTTGTGGCATTTGTGGTGTGGATCAACAGCACAAATGCCAATAAAATAATCAAGACTAACCGCTTATTGGAAGTCTTGCTCGATAAGCTCAATTTGTTCTTGAATATCTAACCAATGCATTTCGCTTTCATCCATGGCTTGAGTCAGTGTGGTTCGCTCGTTGAGAACGTTAGTCATTTTAGCTTTGTTCTCGGCTTCGTATAAGCTGCCATCGGCTAATTCAATTTCTAATTCAGCTAATCTGGTACTCATTTTCTGTTGCTGGGTTTCTAACTTTACTTGTTGTTTTTTCAGTGGTGATACTTTTTGGCGCAGCTCAGCTTCCATTCTCTTTTGCTGCTTTTTATCAACTGCATCACCGCTGGTGGGCGTTTCTGATTTGTTGTTGGCTTGGGCTAATTTAGCGGCATCAAGTAACCATTGATGATAATCATCTAAGTCGCCATCAAAAGGTGTTACTACACCTTGATCAACTAGATAATAGTCACTACAACTCAATCGTAATAGGTGACGGTCATGTGACACAATTACCATGGCGCCTTCAAATGATTGCAATGCCATGGTGAGCGCGTGGCGCATCTCTAAATCTAAATGGTTGGTGGGCTCATCGAGTAATAATAGGTTTGGACGTTGCCAAACGACTAATGCTAAAACCAGACGCGCTTTTTCGCCGCCCGAAAATGGTCGTACTGGCGATAATGCCATATCACCATTAAAGCCAAATCCACCTAAGAAGTTACGTAATTCTTGTTCGCGCGCGCCTGCTGGCGCCAGTCTGATCAAGTGTTGCATTGGCGAATCATCAAGGGTTAAAAACTCAACTTGATGCTGAGCAAAATAACCAATATTCAATCCTGGGTTAGGTTGATACTTGCCCGTTTTAGCTTGTAACTGCCCAGACAACAGTTTGATCAGTGTCGATTTACCAGCACCATTTCTCCCCAATAGACCAATACGCGCGCCAGGAACAAGGTTTAACTCAACCTGTTTAAGAATCGTATTATCTTCATAACCAATAGAGACATTTTCCATCACTACTAATGGGTTAGGCAGTGCTTCGGGCTCTCTAAAGGCCATTTGAAATGGATTATCTACTTGCGATGGTAATAACTCCGCCATCCGTTCTAGCGCCTTTAAGCGGCTTTGTGCTTGTTTAGCTTTACTGGCTTTATAGCGGAAACGGTCAACAAACGACTGCATATGCGAGCGTTCTTTTTGTTGACGTTCAAAGGCAACTTGCTGCTGGGCCATACGTTCGGCGCGTACGCGTTCAAAAGAAGAGTAGTTACCCTTGTAGTAATTTAATTTGTGATTCTCGACATGAACAATTTCACCGACAATCCCATCGATAAAGTCTCGATCGTGACTGATCAAAATCAGTGTTCCCTGATAGGATTTAATCCAACCTTCTAACCAATACATGGTATCTAAGTCTAAGTGGTTGGTTGGCTCATCGAGTAACAATAAGTCTGAGCGGCATAGTAGTGCTTGGGCTAGGTTAAGACGCATACGCCAACCACCAGAGAAGCTTTTAACCGGGTTACTTTGGTCTGCATCTTTGAAGCCTAGACCGGCTAATAACGACCCTGCTCGAGCTTTAATGGCATAGCCGCCAATAGCATCAATTTTGCCGTGGATAAGCGCAATGGCGTTACCGTTATTGTCTGCTTGAGCTTTCTCTAGTTGGGCCTCTAAATCACGGTATTCAGTGTCGCCATCAAGCACGTATTCTAATGCCGACACATCTAATGCTGGTGTTTCCTGTGCAACAGAGGCGACTTGCCAACCTGATGGGAAACTAAATTCACCTTTATCAAGATGTAAATGACCCAGAATTAAGGCAAGCAATGATGATTTACCTGTACCATTGGCGCCGACAAGGCCTACCTTGTGTCCGGGATAAATTGTCAGTGAGGTTTCATCGAGTAAGGTTTTACTGCCGCGAATTAACTGAGCTTGGCTTATGTTGATCATTAATTACAACTTGATACTTAAGAATAGAATAATGGTGCAGATAATATCGCATATCCGATTTATTTCCCACAATCACGGGACTCATGTGGGCTAATCATGGCAAAATAGGCGTATAAATTGATAAATGCCGTATTGAGTCAACAGCTCATTGTATAAACACTAAGTCGAGTAAATCATGACCAAAATTAAGAAACGTTTTGTTGCAGGCGCTAAATGTCCTAAATGCAGTGCCAAAGACAGTATTTTATTGTTTAAAGAAAATGGGATTGAAACGGTTGAATGTACTGAATGTGATTATCGTGAGCAGCAAACGGACATTAAAGTGCCGCAAAAAACGAATGGCAGCATGATAGGGGTATTTAAACCAGATTAAGCCTGACTAAATATTTTACTCACAACAAACCTCAATACTTTTCAGCCGTTGAGGTTAATTACTCATGTATTCATCTGGTTGTGTTTCAGCGGTTATCTTCATTTTATGCTGATTTAGTACCTTAATCACATCGACGTTATTCTGAGTAAGATCATCAAAGCGATCGTTAATCTCTTGTAATTCTAAGCCATAACTTGGATCGTCTTTAGGCTTAGTTTGCCAAAAGCGTTTGCGATCAAGTTTTTGTATTTCGCTAGCTCGTAATATTTCAAAGTAGCTGTTTTCTTGCTTTAGACGATACATTTCACCATCAAGGAGTTGCAGTAACTTCTCTTTAGAAATAGTTTGTTTATTCAGCAGGGCTTTTAATGGGTCTTCTTTAAGTTCGTGCTTGTCGGAGTCGACTTCGGTGGTAATACCTAATTGGTATTCAATTTTGTGCTGACGATACTCTTGTGGGCAGACGGTTTGGCTGAAAACGACTTTGTCATCCATCATACATTTGTAAATAGTATTGGATTGAGCGGTAAATGCGCTCATGGCGAGTATGATAAATAGCAGTCTTTTTGCCATGCGGCCACACATCCTTTTGTCATCACAATTATGACTTGATATCAGTTGGTTACATTTTCTATGCGAGAGTTTTCGACATTAATTCAATTTAACAACCGACGACCTTGTCTAGCTGCCAATGGTAGTGGCATTTATTGTAAATGTACTACCAGTGTCATTGTATTTTTGCCTCTTACCAAGCCACTTGCTTTTGTTACCCTCGTGTTGGTTTTATTTGTGTTATTTGTCTATAACGTTAAGAATATTAGCATGTTTTTAGATTAAGCTACACGCAAAATTAGTAACAAATAAACCACAATAAGCAGCAGAAATTTCATACATAGTTGTTATGCTGGCTGATAATATAGCCACATTCATACCGATAACATCATGTTATCGGTTAAATATGGCCCAAGTTTATCGATAAAACCAGTTTTTTGACAATCGAAATTTGAATAAAAAACCATCTTTACTGTTATTTGATCTACTTAAACCGAAAACGGAATGTTTTCTTTGGTGATGATTAGCTGTTTAGTTAGCTTAAGTTACGTGAGAATGACACGTTATCAATTAAGCGAGCTTTACCTAAATAAGCGGCTGCAATAACCACTAAGTCAGTGTCTGTTGCTGTTGCTTGACGTAACGTCTTGGCATTTCTCACTTCGAGGTAATCTGGGGTAAAGCCGGCATTAGTTAGCTGCTTTTTGGCTATTTCAATCGCTACTTCTGTTGATTCGCCGTGTTTAATGGCTTCAACAATAGTATCTAATGCTTGTTTTAACGCTGCAGCTGAGTGTTTTTCTTCTGCGGTTAAATAGCCATTTCGAGAACTCATTGCCAGTCCTGATGCTTCACGAATAGTGTCAACACCAATCACTTCAATCGGCATGGATAAGTCACTCACCATGGTTTTAATTATCATCAATTGTTGAAAATCTTTACGACCGAATAAGGCGATATCTGGTTGGACAATATTAAACAGTTTGGTCACTATGGTTGCCACGCCACGAAAATGTCCAGGACGGCTTGCACCACACAGTTGATCGCCAATGTCGGGTACTTCAACAAATGTTTGTTGTGCTAAACCATTGGGATAGATTATCTCGGGCGTTGGGGTAAATAATATTTCTGTTCCGGCAGCCATCAGCTTATCGCTGTCTTGTTCTAATGTACGTGGGTACCCGTCCAAGTCTTCGTTAGCGCTAAACTGCATTGGATTAACAAAAATAGATACCACAACATGATCTGCACGCTTTTTAGCTTCGTTCACTAAGGTGATGTGGCCTTGGTGTAAGTTACCCATTGTTGGCACGAAGGCAACGGTTTCGCCTTTACGACGCCAAGCATTTACATGTTCGCGAATAGTTGAAATAGCAGCAGTGGTAATCATTTTCTGTTGAAACCTTAATAAAAACAATGTCGTTAATTGATGTACATTCAATGGCTCGTTAAAGGAGCAACTAAATCATTAGTTAAATGTATGCTCTTCGGCAGGGAAGCTACCGTTAGCGACTTCATCAATATAAGCTTTGATTGCTGAGCGGATCTCGCCAGTCTGTTTGAGGTAGTTTTTAGAAAAACGTGGGATGTAACCACTGGAAATGCCTAGTACATCATGCATTACCAAGATTTGGCCGTCAGTGTCTGCTCCAGCACCAATCCCAATAACCGGAATGGTCAGTGCTTCAGTAATGGCTTTAGCAAGCGATGCCGGAATACATTCAACCACTAATAATTGCGCACCAGCTGCTTGTATTGCTTTGGCTTCATCTAAAATACGCTGGGCATTATCAGCATCACGACCTTGCACTTTAAAGCCGCCAAATACGTTGACCGATTGTGGGGTTAATCCTAAGTGGGCACAGACTGGAATACCACGCTCTGTTAACATTTTTACGCTTTCAAGTAACCAATGACCGCCTTCTAATTTAACCATGCTGGCACCAGCTTGCATAAGAATTGCCGCGTTAGTCATGGTTTGTTCTGGGGTGGCGTAACTCATAAATGGCATATCTGCGATCAGTAATGCGCGCGAAATCCCCCGTTTAACACAAGCTGTATGATAAGCAATATCGGCAGTCGTAACGGGCAAGGTGTCGTCATGGCCTTGAAGTACCATACCGAGTGAGTCGCCCACTAAAAGTACATCCACACCTTCGCTGTCAAATGCGCTGGCAAAACTAGCGTCATAAGCTGTTAATGCAGTGAACTTTTTACCTTCTTGTTTGAACTTGATCAGGGTAGAGCTGGTGACTTTTGACATAGTAGACTCTTAAAACAATATTGAAATACTAAAAGCTGAGCTTAATGTGCTGTGCATTAATATCAACTTTAATCGATAAGCTTTTGCAATTCATCACGCATTGTCACACTAATAAGACTTTCAAGGCTTGTGTTACAAGGCAGTGTCAAAGTGGGTGCAATGTCTGCTAATGGTACTAACACAAAACTACGTTGTTTCATGCCATAATGAGGCACGCAAAGACGAGGTTGGTTTATGTGTTGTGTACCATACAATAACAAATCTAAATCTAAGGTACGAGGTCCCCAGCGTTCGAGACGCAAACGTCCTTGTTGTTGCTCGATATCTTGTAAAGCATCGAGCAATTCAATCGGCAATAGCTCGGTTTGAAACCCTGCTACAGCATTGACATAATCAGGTTGTATCACATCGCCCATAGGTTTAGAGCGGTAATAAGCTGACACCGTCAAGGTGTTATTAAGTGCTAATGTTTTGAGCGCCGTTACAGCAACATCGAGTTGTTGTAGCGGCTCTGCTAAATTTGCGCCCAAGGCGACATACACTTGCACCGCCATGGTGGTTACTCTTCTGTAGGCTTGGCAGCGGGTTTTCGACGACGCTTGCGCTGTGGTGCATTTCGATTGCGAGTATTACTGCCTTTGATGCTTTTGGCGATATCACTGCGGTCAGTTTCATCGGCTTCAACAAACGCTTGCCACCAATCCGCTATCTTGGCGGTATTACCCGCTTCAACTTCACCGCGCAGTAGCAGCAAATCATAAGCTGCTCTAAATTTCGGGTGCTCTAGCAGTTTAAAGGCGCGGGTGCCTTGACCACGTTCTAAGCGCAGTTGTAATTGCCAAATGTCACGTGCTGGAGTACTAAAACGACGTGGTAAGCTAATGGTTAAACACTGTTTCTCAAGCACATCACCCATAGCTGCAACATAGGCATCGTAATGCGTTAGGCCACTTTCAATCGCGATATCATCTGCGCGTTGTTTAACTGGGTACCATAATATTGCGGCAAAGAAAAATGCTGGCGTAACGGTTTTATCTTCACTGACTCGCAGGTCAGTATTACGCATAACGGTTTGCAGCATTTTAGCTGTATGACCTTTAGGCGACTCTTCAATTAGGGCACTCACTTGTGGGAACAGCGGAGCAAATAAACCAAAATCTTGCATCATGTGGTAATTCGCTTCGGCTTTACCGGCAAAGAATAATTTCAATACTTCTTCATACATGCGCGCCGCGGGAATATCACCTAATAGTGGTGCGAGTGCTTTGATAGGATCGGCGGTAACGGCGTCGATTTGCATATCAAGTTTAGTCGCAAAACGAACGGCTCGAAGCATGCGCACCGGATCTTCACGATAACGGGTATCTGGATCGCCGATAAGTTTTATCTTGCGTGCATTAAGATCGTTTATTCCACCGCCATAACTGCGAATAGAGTAGTCACTAATGTCGTAGTAGAGTGCATTGATAGTGAAGTCACGACGTTCAGCATCTTCATCTATCTCACCATAAACGTTATCACGTAATAAACGACCTTCAGCGTTTGATTTCGATACTTTGTCATTGCTTTCACTGTGGTGACCGCGGAACGTGGCAACCTCAATAACATCACGACCAAAAACGATATGTGCCAGTCTAAAGCGACGGCCAACTAAACGACAGTTGCGAAATAACTTTTTAATATCATCTGGGGTAGCATTCGTCGCTACATCAAAGTCTTTTGGTTCTATGCCAAGCAGAATATCGCGAACACCACCGCCGACTAAATAGGCTTTGTAGCCCGATTTATTCAGACGATAAAGTACTTTAAGTGCATTTTCACTAATTTGGCGACGTGAAATTGAGTGACCATCTCTGGAGATAATATCCAGACGTAAGCCATCTTCTTGAATTGGCTCTTCAAGGACTGGAGCTACTTTGTTGTTTTCAAATAGCTGTTTACAGAATTGGCTAATACGGCGAAAAATAATACACCTCGGGATGCTAGAATAATTTGATTAAAAATCTGGCGGGTATAATACATTAAATGTGACTGAATGAGTATACGTACAGTGGTGCTAAAAAGGGCTTAATGCAATAACTCGTCATGGTAATGATGATACCTAGTCGTTTCTAGTCGATATGATAATTTCTTTTTGTGCAGGAATCGCGCTGAGATCAAATTGTGCTACTGCCTGCTTAAGCATCACATCAACTGCATCAATATCCACTGTTTGTTGACCTAAAAATGTCAGCGCTGCGTTGATACTGGCTTGAGGGTGGACGATATCGATGGCAGAGGCATGATTCTGCTTTGATAATTTAAAGCCTTTTTGTGTGCAGACTAAAGGTAAATGTAACCAATCAGGTGACGCAAAATTCAATTGAGTAAACAAGCTTATTTGGCGGCAACTTGCTTCAAGTAAATCACAGCCCCTAACCACTTCAGTAATACCTTGATAAGCATCATCAAGCACCACGGCGAGCTGGTATGCGAACAAACCATCGCTACGTTTAATGATAAAGTCTTCATCAGCGAAGGCTTTATCAACCATCACATGTCCTTGCAGTTGATCAACAAAGTGGTCCATTTTAACTTGGTTACGAATCCGAATTGCACCTTGGGTCAGCCGTGGTGTCAATCGCCCACATCGGCCATCGTACACTCCGCCACTGGTTTGAATAATTTTACGTGTGCATTGGCAATAATAACCCGCATCACTTTCGATAAGCGCATCAATCTGATCTTGATATACTTGATGTCGTTGATGCTGATATAGCACGCTACCATGCCAATGTAAGCCATAGGCATCAAGTGTGCGGAGGATATTGTCGCTGGCACCGGGTACTTCTCTAGGAGGATCGATATCTTCTATGCGGATCAGCCATTGGCCTTTAAGACTATGCGCACGCAGATAACTGCCTAATGCCGCAATGAGTGAACCAAAATGCAGTGAGCCTGACGGGGATGGCGCAAAACGGCCAATATACGATGGGGTGATCATGTTATTTTGTAGCGTAATCTTAATTAACATCGCTGTGCCATTATCTTCTGTCAAAGTGACAACACTATAGCGCGGGTAACCAATTAAATGAGTGGCGTGTTTTATTGATGAATAAAATAAAACAAAAGGGCGAGATAATCTCGCCCTTCTTCGATAGCGGATTAACCCGCCATTTGTTTTTCTTTTATTTCAGCTAGCGTTTTACAGTCGATACACTGATCGGCTGTTGGACGGGCTTCAAGTCGACGGATACCAATTTCTACACCACATGAGAAGCAGAAACCAAAATCATCTTCTTTGATCAGCTGTAAGGTCTTTTCAATCTTTTTGATCAATTTACGTTCTCTGTCACGAGCGCGTAATTCTAAGCTGAATTCTTCTTCTTGTGCTGCACGGTCGACAGGATCAGGAAAGTTTGCAGCTTCATCTTGCATGTGAGTTAACGTACGGTCGACTTCTTCACGCAATTGGTTACGCCATGCTTCGAGGATCAATGTAAAGTGACCACGTTGCTTGGTATTCATATACTCTTCACCAGCCGATTCCTGGTAAGGATCTACTCCAGCGATAGCGAGTACGCCAAGTTTTTTCGTGCCTTGAGGCATAACGCATCTCCTGTAATCATTTGCGTTTAAGGACGTCTTAAATTTATGGCCGCTATCTATACCAGAAACTCTATAGCGTGGCAAATTTTTTACATGTATTTGAGCTTTATATTTTTATCTATACGACCACATTACAAGAATCGGTGATGGAACTTGCTTGCGGTGAAAGTGCTGTTTTATAGGCTAGCACTTCAACGCCATGTTTCATGGCTTGTTGAAGTAAGTCTGCGTATTGCGGATCAATATGGCGCGCGGGTTGAACAGTGGTTATGCCACTGTGTTGTACCACAAATAATAATACCGCTCGATGACCTAGAGTGACCATATGCATCAATTCTCTAAGATGCTTTTGCCCCCGAGTAGTAACGGCATCAGGAAAATAACCTATGTGTTGTTCTAAAAGGGTGCAACTCTTCACTTCGATATAGCAATCTGCTCGATTAGGGCTGGTGAGCAATATATCGATTCGGCTATTTTCACTGCCATACTTCACTTCACGTTTTAGATGCTCATAACCTAACAGTTCCGAAATCACTTGCCTCTTTATGGCATCTTCGGCAAGAGCATTGGCACGTCCGGTGTTAATCCCGATAAGGTGCTGCTGATCGGTTTGCATCAATTCCCAGGTGTGGGCGTATTTACGTTTTGGATTGTCTGAGGTAGAAAACCACACCGTCTCACCAGGAAATAAGCAATTTTTCATTGAACCAGTATTAGGACAATGAATGGTGATCTGTTCGCCATTGGCAAGCATGATGTCGGCAAGAAAACGCTTATAACGTTTAATTAATATGCCAGATTCTAATTCGGGGATAAATTTCATCCATGACCCAAGTGTTGAGTTGATTTACAACAATGCTAACAAACTTTAGCTTGGTTTATCGATTATGTTTTGTCTACACTACTGCCATTAGCTCGTGATTACGTGCGAGTATTGGTGTTCTTAGGCTTACAACAAGGGATTATTATGAATATTATGACCGTTACTCTGACCACAGAAGCCCCAGCCGCTCATTGGGGTAAAGCTGATGTGACCTATCAAGGCTCTTTGGCGACAATTCATTTATCAGGTAGCGATGAACTTCGCCAAGTGCAAATGGCGGCACGTAAAATTCGCACCCAAGGGATTAATTATGTGCAATTAGATGGCGGCTTATGGAACCTGCATTCTCAGTGGGCATTTGCGCAAGGTTTTGCGACAGCGAAAGCTGGTTACCAAGTTGACTGGTGTGGCAGTGACGCCGATAAAGAGACCTTGAATCAACGCGCTGTCGCGACTCAGTTTGCCCGTAAATTAATTAATGACACTCCTGAAGATTTATCGCCATTAGCGTTAGCTAACCAGGCGGCATCTTGGTTAAAAAATATTGGTGGCGACCATGTTAGTTTCAACATTATTGAAGGCCAAGAATTATTAGAGAAAAAGTGGGTTGGTATTCATGCTGTTGGTCGTGGCAGCGAGCGTCCTCCTGCGCTATTAGAGCTTGATTTTAATCCATTAGGCGCTGATGCTCCTGTATCTGTTGCCTTAGTCGGTAAAGGCATTACGTTTGACTCAGGCGGTTACAGCCTAAAGTCGACCGAAGGTATGCTGACAATGAAATGTGATATGGGTGGCGCTGCGACTGTCACTGCCGCTTTGGGATTAGCGATTAACTCCGGTTTGAATAAACGCGTTAAGTTATTCTTATGTTGCGCAGAAAACCTCGTCAGCGGACGTGCTTTTAAACTAGGTGATATTTTAACCTATAAAAATGGTACTACGGTTGAAGTCGTCAATACCGACGCTGAAGGACGCTTAGTATTGGCTGATGGTCTACAAGCCGCATCTGAAACTGGCGCTGGCTTAATTATCGATGCAGCAACCTTAACCGGCGCAGCAGTGATGGCGGTTGGTTCAAATTATAATGCGATTTTCTCACCACAAACCGCGACATTACAATTAGCACAAAAAAGTGCTGCCGCTGTGTCTGAAAACGTCTGGCCATTACCGTTAGATCCATGGCATAAAGACATGTGCCCATCAGCGTATGCCGATACCGCTAACAGTCGTCCAGTAAAAGGTGGCGGCGCAGGTGGCGCCTCTAACGCCGCAGGTTTTCTATGGCGTTTTGTATCACCACAAGCCAATTGGTTGCATGTCGATTTAGCTGCAGCGTTTGAATCATCAGCGTCGGCGCTATGGGCCGCAGGTGCGACAACTCATGGTGTATTGACCATTGCTGAATTATTGAAAGACTAGCCGATAAAAGTGCTAATATAAGGCAGATTTGAAGCCGTTGTTATTTAATGTTAACTCAGTTTAAGAGCTGGACATTAGATAATAGCGGCTTTTTTGTTGTCTTCAGTTAGCGGCCAACTTTTAAGAACAGAGTAGTCAGTTTGGCGTTTATTCTTGATAGATTGATACAGATGTAACTCAGTTGGCATCAACGATAACCTAGTGGTGCATCTCAACGTAGGTAAAGTAGTGATGTTAACTTGGCGAAATAAACTAATGTGAGGGACGTATTGGTGTTCGCTAATCAATACGTTGTGATTTTTCGCAATCAAGAGTAGCGATTGAGCCATAAGCAATAACGGTTCGCTAGCGTGTCCTTTTAGGCAAATTAATTGTGCTGATTGCCATAACGATAGTGTATCTAACTCTTGCATAAAAGTCGGTTTTGGCATCAACTCGATCGCATCAACAACACTGGCATAACTGGTCTGATCTATCTGGCCTAAAAAACAGAGTGTCATGTGTAAATTACTATTATCCACTACCTTTGCTGTATCATTAATAAATGGACTAAGGCGCTGTTTTATTAGAGATGTTTTTTCTATTTCTGACTTTTTTAAGCCAAAGCCGACAAACAATCTTCGCGAAGATGTGGCTTGCATACGCTTATCCTTAATGAGTAATGAGTTGAAACCCTAAGCCGAATAGATTATTAATATTGAATGATGTAAACAAATATCGTTATTTGTGAGTGACTAAACTACACTTAGGTGAATGTTAACGATAATATAGCGCATGTTTTTTTATTCCTAAGCAAATTGAATTGCTAACCTTGACTGAGTTGATGAATGGCAGATAGCACCCAGCAACTATTGAAAAGTGTTTTTACAAATGGACCTATTGAGAGTAGTAATACTTCGGTGTTATCGCTGCTTAATCAAGCACTAGAGTTAGTCTGTAAAAGACTAGAATGCAGCGCGGCATTTGTACTGACAAATCAGTACGATAAAGTATTTTCGGTCGATGTTGAAATTATCGACACGTCAGAGCAGCAATGTGCTAGTTATTTTGGTACTTCCCCCGCTTCTGAAGCACTGTTCAATCAACAGTTTAAAGATCATCTGTCGCTTTGCGAATCCTTATTATCTAATCATCAGCTTATCACTTATGCTCATAATGCTACGCAAGGGTTAACCGACCAACAAGATCCAATATTAACTCCACTCATTAGCCTTTTTAACGGTCTCAATATTAATTGCCAGCATATTGCACTCAGTCCCGTTTTACAGGTAGGCAATGTCAGAGTCGTGTTAGGCACTCTGTGTGCTTCAGATGCTAATCCTGTTGTGAGTCAGCATAACGATCCCATTTCGTTTATACACAAGCTACTCGAAGATACCGCTTATCAATTGGCATCGTCACTTGAGTTACGTCGTTTAGCCGTTTTGCTCGATAGTAAAGATAAACAATATCAAGAGCTGTTTCAGTTGTTGCCGATAGCCTGTGCGCTCATTGATTTACAGAATAATATTGTATTGCAAAATGATGCGAGTAAAGACAGTCTGCTTATTAGTGAAGGCCAAAGTTTATTTAACTTATTGCGTGAAGAAGATCACCCACTGCTACTCGATACGTTGCACATTGTCCGCGAAGGTATTTTACGTCAAGCCTGGTGTGAAGTACCGCTGCGAAATGGTGGGCAAATTCATTGGTACAAGTTTAGCTTTTGCCATGCTCTTAATAAGCAGCAGCAGTTATTGTTAATGATTGAAGATGTCACCGAGCGTTATCGACTTGCTGATGAATTATCATTTCACTCCAATCATGACGTATTAACCGGCTTACCGAATCGGCTGCAGTTTGAAAATATGCTCGAAGAGTTATTAGACGATGAAGATCATACACCTGCTTGTATTGCCTTTCTCGATCTCGATCAATTTCAGGTAGTTAATGATCTAAGTGGTCATCAAGCGGGTGATTTGTTATTGCAGCAAGTGGCCACACGGTTAAAACAATTATTACGCAAAGGCGATGTTGTTGCGCGGCTAGGGGGCGATGAATTTGGCTTATTGATGAACAATTCTGATGTGTCATCAGCACAACAAGTGGCGCAACGAATTTGTCAGCAATTATTTGAGCATGAATTTATTTGGAAGGGGGTTAAGCATAATATTAGTGCCAGTCTTGGCATAGCCAAAGTTGATTATGTTGCTCCGGATATCTATGGTGTCATGAGTAAAGCGGATGCTGCTTGTCGATTAGCCAAAGAGGAAGGCCGTAACCGCTGGCATTTTTACAATCCTGATGACCCACAAATGAACCTCATGTATAACCAAATGCTTGCATCTGTAGATATTACTGGAGCACTTGCGTTAAATCAGTTTGAGTTATTTTATCAACTTATTGAGCCGCTAAATAAGCCCGAAACGGGGATACACATCGAAATATTATTGCGCATGGTACAAAGCGATGGCCGATATGTATCACCTGGCGTGTTTTTACCTGCTGCTGAGCGTTATAACTTAGCGCCTCGTGTTGATAGATGGGTTATCGATAACTTATTGAAATGGGGTGGCAATAATTTAACCATATGGCGTCAATTGTCTATGGTTTCGGTTAATTTGTCGGCAATGTCACTGGCCGATCAAAAGTTCATGAATTGGCTTGAAATGCGCTTAATGGTTGAACCAGAGTTGGTGAGTAAGTTATGTTTTGAGATCACCGAAACCGCAGCCGTAAGCCAGTTAGACCAAGCCACAGGGTTAATTGATTTGTTACGTCCGTTTGGCTGTAAAATTGCTTTAGATGATTTTGGTTCTGGTTTTTCAAGTTTTGCTTATTTAAAATGCCTCGATGTGGACTACGTTAAAATTGATGGCCAATTTGTGGTCAATTTATGTGAAAACCGCAGCGATAAAGCGATTGTGACAGCAATTTGTCAACTTGGTAGAGACATGGGGTTTGAGGTTATCGCCGAGTTCGTTGAGAATATTGAGATTGGCTTATATCTGAAAAATATCGGTGTTGATTATGCTCAAGGTTATGCCATTAATAAACCGACGCGCTTGGCCGAATTACCACACGGTTTGCGAACACCTTGGTTAACATCCGCTACGTTAGGAGATAATCTTACGGCCTTAAATGATTAATTGATGTATGCCATCTGCAATTAATGACACCTTGATATGATTGTGGGTAAAATGAGCCCCATAAAATTGCCGTAAAAGTTAATAGCGTTGACCTCAAAACAAGCATTACCGCGCCCAGAATCATCGATTATCACTTCATTACCCATACAGGCGGTACTTAACTCGTTGCGGGTGCAGTTTGCCGATCATTCGCAGATTATTCTCGAAGCACCTACCGGTGCGGGTAAATCAACAGCCTTGCCATTAGCCATGCTAGCCTGGCCTGAAATTAGTGGCAAAATTCTCATGTTAGAGCCGCGCCGAGTTGCCGCCCGTAATGTAGCTCAATTTATCGCTAAACAATTGGGCCAGGCGGCTGGCCAACAAGTGGGTTATCGTGTACGCGGCGAATCAAAAGTCAGCGCTGATACTCGACTCGAAATTGTGACTGAAGGTATTTTGACCCGCATGATCCAACAAGACCCTGAACTGAGTGGTATTGATGTGATTATTTTCGATGAAATACATGAACGTCACCTCACTACCGATTTAGGCTTAGCTTTAGCATTAGAAGTGCAGCAATCATTGCGTGACGATTTACGCATTATTGCCATGTCTGCAACCCTATCTGGTTTACCGCTCGACACCTTAATGCCCGATGCAGCTCACATCCACAGTGATGGCCGCAGTTTTGCGGTTGAGATTGCTTATCAACCTTGTCCAAGTCAGCAAATGTGGCTTACGCACATGTCTCGAGTCATTCTCGACACCATCACGTCGATTGAATTAGCCGCTTATCAACAAGGCAGTGTGCTAGCATTTTTACCCGGCAAAGGTGAAATCCGTAAGCTCGCTGGATTGTTACGTGAGCGTTTGGATGCATCATGGCTAATTTGCCCTATGTATGGCGATTTATCGTCTGCAGAACAAGATCAAGCTATTCGAGCAGCAGAGCCTGGTAAACGTAAGATAGTCCTTGCGACCAATGTGGCGGAATCGAGTTTAACTATCGAAGGCATTACGCTAGTGATAGACAGTGGTTATCGACGTGAAGCGAGTTTTAACCCTAAAACCGGCGTGACACGCTTAGGGCTTAAGCGCATTAGCCAAGCTTCTGCCATTCAGCGAAGTGGTCGTGCAGGGCGCTTAGCGGCGGGTTATTGCGTACGTTTATGGAGTCAAGAAGAACAAGGACGTATGCGCAAGGTCGACGAACCTGAAATTACGCAAGCTGAACTGACTTCGATGGCTCTTGATTGTGCCAATTGGGGCGCTAAATCATTTGCCGAATTGTCATTGCTTACGCCGCCGCCGGCCATTCATGAACAGGTTGCTTGGGGATTACTTCAGCAACTTGAATTGATTGACTCACAACGTAAGTTAACGCCATTAGGTCGAGATGCTTATGCATTAGGTTGCCATCCGCGTTTAGCGCATATGCTGCTTAAAGCTAAGCAACTTGCCCAGGATGACAATCAGCCGCAACTGTGTTTATTGGCATGTGTGTTAGCGGGCATTATTGAAGCTCGCGGCTTACCCAAAAAAGGCGCCGATATTCATCATTATTTGACTGAGGCTTTGCAGGGACAGATTAAGCAGCAAGTAAGGCAATGGCAGCAATCCTTGGCGATATCGGGTCAGATCAATGAAGCCATACGAAATGCATCCACTCGCGATATTAGTTATTTGTTAGCACTTGCTTACCCTGATCGTATTGCCAAAGCCCGTGGTCATGAAGGCTTTTTATTAAGTAATGGTACTGGCGTAGTGATCAGTGCCGATGATAGTTTGGCACATGAACCTTGGTTAGTGGTTGCTGACTTTCAAGAGACTCAAGGTCGTAATGCTGGTCAGGTTTACCTTGCTGCAAGGTTGGATGAGCGTTTATTTACGGCTGAGCTTACCTCGTTAGTGACCACTCATGTACACGCTGGTTGGGATGAAGCAAAAGGGCGTTTCTTTGCAGAGAGACACACTAAAATCGGTGAGATTATTATTAAAGTCGATACCGGTATTACACCTGAACGAGCACACATTACCGCCGCGTTGTTAGCACAAATCCGCATTAAAGGGTTAACAATCCTTAATCGTGACGAGCTATTAATCCAGTTACAATATCGGGTTGAATTAGCACGACACTTTGATTCAGAGCATGATTGGCCTTGCTTAAGTGATGAGTTCTTGCTGGCTTCATTAGAAGATTGGCTTGGGCCACATTTAGACAATATTCGTTCATTGGCCGCATTAGCTAAAGTTGACGCTTATGGATTAGTGAAAAACTTACTCAATTGGCAGCAGCAGCAAAGGTTAGAGCAATTGGTGCCTACACACTGGCCGATGGCAACAGGTACTCGTGCGCCAATTCGTTACCAGATGCCCCTTGACGCCGATGGACATTTTTATCATAACCATGATCAACAAGGGCGTGCGTTGCTCAGTGTACGATTACAAGAAGCATTAGGGATGGCGCAAAGCCCGACAATATTGCACGGTAAAATGACCGTGACTATGGAGTTATTATCGCCAGCACAAAGACCATTAGCCGCAACGGCTGATTTAGCCAGTTTTTGGCAAGGCCCTTATATTGATGTGAAAAAAGAAATGCGTGGCCGTTATCCTAGGCATTTATGGCCTGATGACCCAGTGAATACTGTGGCTACAAAATTTACTAAAAAGAAAACTCCTGGCGTGTAAATAAGTTATCTAGCTTATTAATAACATGTAATTATTCAGCGTTATATGGAAAATGAAATCATTATTTATGACTAAAAAAACCAAAAAGTCTTCGGTAACCACAAAAAAGACAGGACCCTCTTGGTGGCGAAAGCTGTGGTCACTCACATGGAAATTATCCATAGTTGGTATTGCCGTTGTAAGCTTTTATGCTATTTATTTAGACCAAATTATTGCGCAAAAATTTGAAGGCCAAAAGTGGCATTTACCTGCGCAAGTTTTTAGCCGTTCAATGGCGCTATACCCGGGAGCTGCGATAAACCATCCTCAGCTAATGGCCGAATTAAAGCTATTGGGTTATCGTAAAGTGGCTAACCCACGTCAAGTGGGCGAGTTTTCAGCATCCAGCACCCGCATTGAATTATGGCGTCGGCCGTTTTTGCACCCAGAAGGTAATCAAGTCGCACAAAAAGTGATGATTAGCTTTGATTCTCAGGGCGTGAGCTCGGTTAAGCGCATGTCTGATAAACGTGAATTAGCCGTATTTCATTTAGAACCAGTCTTACTTGACCGTATTATTGCCGGCGATGGCGAAGATCGCTTATTTGTGCGCGCGCCTGAAATGCCTTCGATGATCATCGATGCGCTTATTTTGGTTGAAGACCGCAGCTTTTATGATCACTTCGGGGTAAACCCATTGGCCATTGCAAGAGCTGCAGTTGTCAATATCACCGCGGGTCGTACCGTTCAAGGTGGTTCAACCTTAACTCAACAGTTAGCCAAAAATTTCTTTTTAAGCAGTGAACGTTCAATTGTGCGTAAAGTACGTGAAGCCCTTATGGCGTTGATCATTGATTTTCGATATAGCAAAGATGAAATTTTAGAGGCTTATCTCAATGAAGTGTACATGGGCCAAGATAAAGCCCGTGGTGTGCATGGTATGGGGCTAGCATCACAGTTTTACTTTGGTCGCCCCATTGCTGAGCTGACCGTGTCGCAACAAGCCTTTTTAGTTGCGGTTATTAAGGGGCCTTCTTATTACAATCCTTGGCGTTATGCTGAGCGAGCCCAAGAGCGACGTGATCTAGTATTACGTTTATTGATGGAAAACGATAAATTAACCGTTGCTCAATATAAAGCTGCTGTAGAGTCGCCTATTGGTCTTCGCAGTGCGACAAAATCGGTACATCAAAAATTACCGGCATTTTTTGCCGTGGTAAAACAAGAGTTGCGCGACCGTTATGGCGACTCATTACTCAAGCAATCGGGTGTTAAAGTCTATACCACGCTTGATCCTATGGCCCAAGAAGCAGCTGAAAAAGCCGTGTTATCTACCATGGCATCACTGGATAAACGGGCTAAAAATATTCAAGTCGGTATGGTGGTTACCGATAAATACACCGGTGGTATTGCTGCCATGGTGGGCGATAAGCAACCCAGTTATGAAGGCTTCAATCGTGCGGTAGAAATTAGACGCCCAATCGGATCGTTAATTAAGCCATTCGTGTATGCCAGCGCATTACGCCAAGCGGATAAGTTTACCCTAGCGACCCCAATTGAAGATAAACCTATTACGCTTCAAAATGAGCAAGGTAAAACCTGGTCACCTAAAAATGTCGATAAAAAGTTCAGTGGTCAAGTGCCGTTATTAAGTGCATTTAAAGATTCAATGAACGTTCCAACGGTAAATGTTGGTTTGGCTGTTGGAGTAGACAAGGTTGCTGCTACGTTAAAAAGTTCAGGTTGGGATGATGATATTTCTCCTTACCCATCCATGTTACTTGGTGCTGTAAATGGTTCACCATTAATGGTGGCTCAAGTTTATCAAACCCTTGCAGATGAAGGACGTTATCGTAAGTTATCATCGATTACTGCTGTGCTCGACAGTCAAAACCAAGCATTAGATGTTAGCCGTGTGCCATCGTCGATGGCGATTGATCCTGCTACCGATTATTTAGTCCAATATGCAATGAATCAAGTGGTGCGTTCTGGAACCGCTAAGCGCTTAGGTGCTGCATTCCCTGGCGTACGTCTAGCGGGTAAAACGGGGACCAGTAACGACAGTCGCGACTCATGGTTTGCAGGTTTTGATGAACGTAACGTGGCAGCTATTTGGGTTGGTCAAGACGATAACAGTAAAACTGGTTTATACGGCAGTAGTGGTGCAATGGCTGTGTATCAAGCTTTTCTAAATGAACGTCCGCCGCTTAGTTTGCGTATGATGCCTGTTAATGGCGTAATAAACGGTTATTTTGATCGAACAACTGGCGCGGCTAAACAAGGTAATTGTGACAATATTGTTGGCTTACCGGCTTTAGAATCAAGCTTTCACCCAGTCGCTAATTGTGGCGAGTCACTCTCGTGGTGGCAGAAGCTGGTGGGGCAATAATTGATCTGCTAACTCGTCTTAAAGTATAAGCCTATTTCAGGGCAATACATCTGAATATAAAAAGCCCAAGGTTAAATAACCTTGGGCTTTTTATTGGATTCAACGTTGGTTTAATAATGGCTAATGTTTATCTAGCTGTTGCCTTAACTTTTTGATTTCATCGAGCATGTGTTGTTGGTTTTGTTCCATTTTCTGCTGGTTTAGCTGCATTTGTTCCAGCGCCAGATTTAGCTGATTGTTAATGTGTTCTTTATGTGCGGTTTGGGCTTCTTGTGCCTCGGTACGTTCTTGCTCATCAGGAGCGACGAAAACAGAAGCCATGTAACCCGATATCACCCCAAAAAAGCTCACCCCGCTGATAATCACTAGCCCACCAATAACATGACCAATTGTAGTGACAGGGTAAAAATCCCCATAACCGACTGTTGATATGGTCACTAAAGCCCACCAAATGGCTTGTTCTGCAGTTTGGATGTTGGCGTTAGGCTCAGCGCTTTCCACTAATAAAATAAGTACTGATGCAGCCGCTAAAATTAACACCATAGCGACCAATAAGCTGGCCAGAGTCGTTTGTTTACGTTGACGCAATAATGGGATGAGTAATGAGCGACTCATGCGGATTAACCGAATGACTCTTAATATTTGGAATATACGAGCAAAACGCAGTGCTTCAATAGCCGGAATACTGGCAATAAAGTCAATCCAATGATGGCGGATGTAAAAGGCTTTGTTGCGTGCTTTGACTAAACCATAGAAAAATTTGGTCATGAAAATGACACATATGGTCGTGTCGATATAGAGTAAGACTTTGTTCGTTTCAGCGCCTAACTTGCCGAAAGTCATGGTCAATACAATAACCACTGAAATTAATGATAACACCATCATCGCGAGTTCGAATGGACTCGGACCATCGACGTTTTTAATTGACCAACTTTTAGATTCGAGCATGCCGTTAAATCCGTTTACATTCGTTAGCCGTTAGGCCTAGTGAATTGATTAGCTTTATCATAACAAAAAACGCACAAGGCAGGGGCCTAGTGCGTTTTTTTAGTTGGCATAATTAGCATAAAACCGTGTTTATTTTGCTGATTTATTATCAACGAAGTGGACTAAGTCATCTAACACACGCTTTTTAATTTCCAGTTGTGACTCACTGTCTAAACCGTATTTCTGCGCTAAAATAACATAGTCAGCAGCATCTAATGACACGGTTAAACGCGGACGTTTAGGTCGTTTAGATACCGATAATCCTAGTATCGTCCTAATTTGGTCTGATGGACTCACGCCTTTGTCTAAGGCCGCTTTGCGGATCGAGTATTGAAACTTCTCATCCAGATCAAAAGCCACTTGAGTCGCTTTCGCCGCTTGTTGGTTTTTAAGCCATTTCTCTGGTAACGGTTTGCCTGAACTCATTAGAAAATCGTCTCCTACCTGTATCAGCTTGCTGGCCAGTATTCTCTAATATCTGTCAGTGGTCGATATAATGTCAACATCACTTCAGTGTCGCCACTTTCGTAAACTTCAATATCTACCGCATGAGAGTCAGCAGAGTTGACTAAGCTGTAGCCTTCAAAACCTTCACCGCGGGCATCATCGTCATTTTGAGGCGGCTTTAAATCTCGATAATCTTGACGATGGAAGTAGCCAAAACTAGCAAATTCGGCTTGATGATATTCATCACTGAGCCATTTATCTAACTCGGTCGCTAATTCGTCATTCAGAGTTTGCAGAGTGAGTGTTGCTTTACCTGGTTCTTCAAATATTTCTGCAAATGCATCAAGGTCAAACAATTGTTCAACCAGGTCACGATTTATTTTGATTGAAATACTTAAGTAAGATTCGTCTTCTTGAATATAGGATAGGTAAATTGCCGTGCCGCTATGGCCACGCAATAAGAATTCACAAAGCTGCGAGCGCTGGTATTCATAAGTATGAATAGCCTCAACCTTAAGCTGTTGCCCACGTAATTGCGTGGGCAAAGCAAAACTGTCATCAAAGGTGATCATATCACCCTTGAGCAGTTTATTAGGGTGGTCAAGCTGACGCTTCGGGGCTTCTTTTTTGCCGAATAGGCCGCTAAGAAATCCCATAATCGCTTAGCCTTTACGTGCTTTGATGCGATCTAACACTGCATTAGCATTCGACTTTTGCTCACCAATACCCGCTTCTGCTAGTTTTGCGTGTAATGACTTATCGCTATTTTCTTCAGCTAAGGTTTCAGACGCTTTTAAGCGGTCATCAAATTGCTGCTGACGTGCTTTGATGCGCTCAAGTGAATCTTTAGCATTAAGCAGTTTTGAGTTGCTTGAAGCAAATGAGTCAGTGATAGTCGCAGTCGCTTTTTGTACACTTTCAGTTGTTTTAACCATGGTTAATTGACGTTGATAATCATTTAACTGACGCTCAGTCTTCTTCACTAAATCTTTTAAACGCACTGCATGCGAACTAAAGCTGTCATTGGCAGTTTGTTGCTCGGCTAACTCTTCGTCTAATTGAGCAATCTTTTCTGCAATTTCAATCGCTAATGCTTCATTGCCTTTTTCTAGCGCTTGGGTGACATAACCTTCGTGCTCAGCAACGCTGCGCTTTAAGCGATCAATTTCGCGGCTAGCTTGCATTTCTTTGGCCATCACGTCGGTTAATTCACGTTTAGCGCGAGTTAAATGTTTTTCTGCATCTCGAATTTCTTGTTCAAAAATACGAGTTGAGTTTGCGTCAACGATATTTTGGCCAACTTCTGTTGCACCACCACGAAACGCTGTAAGAATCTTGTTTAGAATGCCCATAATTGGCTCCTTAGTTTAAAAATTCGACGAGTTCGTCGATGACTTCCAGACAGTTGTCTGACAGTACTGCTAATTCTTGTTCAATCTCTTCCATGCTTGAAAGCACAGATAAAGCTCCGTAAACCACATATTTATCATCAATTTTAGCAAACGATGATAATGGCATTGGAATGTTCAGTTCTAACATGGTCTCAAACATTTCAGACCGACGAGCTTGATTTACTTCGTTTTCGCCCCACAAGTAACTGATGCACAATATTTGGTTATCAGTTACTGATACAAACACCGGAATTTCTTCGCGGCCGACAATATTGACTTGTAACACTTCAACATCACCGTCAATCGGATAACAATCAAATTGAAAACCGGTTTTGCTGTGATCGCACAGTCCGTTTAGATGACTTGCAATAGTATGGATGTTCATATTCGTCCTTAATTGACATATTATGTCTGTGAGTAAAGATAGCATCTAGACATAATATGTCAAGCGCTATCTGGTCCAATTAAAAAAGATTAATTACTTCATTTTCTGACCAAGCTGCTAAATGGTAGTAATACAGCTGCAGTGAACCAATTTCGTTCACTTTGATCTTGTCTATATCGGCATAAAAATGCTTAGGGAATTCAAATGAACCATGGATAAGCCCAGGAGTAAGCCATTCTTCTGGCACCGGAATATTATCGATGGCGGCTAATCGCTGCTGTGGATTTTTGCCCATCTTACTGCCGATACTCCAACCCCATTCCCCAAAGCTCGGCACATTATGATGATACTGTTTTACATTAAATCCTGCTGCAGTAAGGGTTTTTCCCACCGATATAAACGCTTTTGGCGCATGATAAGGTGACGTTGACTGCACAGTGATCACGCCATCTGCACTGAGTAATTCATTGAGCTTGCGATAAAATAAATCTGAATACAATTTATTTAAGTCTGGGTGGCTTGGGTCAGGCAAATCGACAATGATGGCATCAAATATTTGACCTTTTTGGATCAGCTTATCAACCCCGTTAAACGCATCATCGACCATTAAGGTTAAGCGAGGATCGTTTAACGCATCGCCATTTAATGCTAATAATGCATCGCTTAAGCGTTTGGGCATATCTGCTGGTGGCGATTTAAATAAGGCTAATAGGTCTTTATCCAAATCCATTAAAGTAACGGCTTTAGGTTGCCATTTGAGCACTTGTTTTAACCCTAGGCCATCACCACCGCCAATAATTAACACATTATCGTGCCTTGCGCTGGCTGCTAATGTTGGGTGAACTAAAAAGCTGTGATAGATGTGTTCGTCGCTGCTCGAAAATTGCAAACGGCCATTGATGTATAAATTATAAACTGGCGGTAAACCACCTCCGCGCAGACGCTCTGTAAAATTGAGTTGCTGGAAGCGCGTTGCTTTGGCATACACCACATGATCTTTATATAACAGGTTATTAAAATGCTGTTCCCAGCTAGGGCCTTTAACGGCCAATAAGCCAATCACCACACTGGCAATAATATGGCCTATGAGCAGCAATTTGACATGATTGATTTTTGACCAGAAACGCCAAATAAAGATTAGCCCTGCGATGAGGTTAACACTGGCGGTGAGTGCTGCAGCCAGTTGAATATCGATGGCCAACATAAAGCCGACCCAAATAGCGGCACCTATGCCCGCACCAATGTAATCGGCACCATATATGGTGCCGGCATTATGCAGTAAGTGTGCTTCAGACAAAGATTGCCGAACGCGGGCAATCAGCGGTATTTCCATGCCAATCATTAATCCCAGCAGTACGCCCCAAACATAGGGTAGGTATGCGCTAAGGGTTTGCAAACTTGCAATAAAGCCACCATTAGGTAGGTGATCTGGCGGCAGCCCTAAAGTATTGGCGATGGTTAATGGCAGTTGTTGACCAAAGCCAATTACGGCCGCGGTAACGATAATCGCAAATGAGCCACACAGTGCTACAGTTAATTCGAGCATAGCAAAGCCAGTGAAAGCGCATTTAATTTTCCGTGCAGCAAAGGCTCCCACACCCATAGACACAATCATCAAGCCTATCATGGTGTAAATAGCTGCTTCTAGTGCGCCAAGAATTCGGCCCGCATAGTGAGATAATAGATATTCATAAATAAGACCACATCCCGCCAACGAGGCCATGATGCCGAGTAATAAGGCATCATCAAACCACGATACTTGACGGGATGGAGGGGAACTTTGCTGTGAGCCCCCTGGTGTAGTGTTAGCGGGAAGTTCATCGAGCAAAGGTGTTGTCATAAATTAAGCCATTAACGCCGTAAGAATAAGAGCCACAGCAATACTAATCGCCATTTCAACGGCTGCTATACCGATGTTTTGTTGTTTTTCGACTTCCTCGGCAAGATTAATACCGGCCAATACCAGTTTTTTTACCACGGTTATCAATAGCGATAATACCACCAACATAATCAGTGAAAATACGCACCAACCAATAATGTTGCTGACGTGAGCCGTTGGATTGTATGCAATGAAATGGCTTGCGGCGTTAAAGCTTAACGCCATGGCAATCATGTAGCCACTATGACGCAATGCTAATGCCGTTTGGCCTTGGGTTAAGGCTTGTTGCATTGACGCACCTTGATTACGTTGAGCGTAACGTTTTTCGCGCAGCCTGGTGAGAATAACTAACATTAATTGGGAGATTAAGAAGGCGCTGAAAATAGCGATGAAGGTATCGATGGTAATATCTTCTGCCCACATTAATACTGCGCGGATAATAATGGCAGTGGCAATAGCCGCCGCAGCATCAACCACAGCCACAGAGACATTACCTTTGAGAATTTCAGCGTTTTTCGCAAATTCATTTAAGGCGATTTTGTCGTGTAAAAAACGGCCCAATTTAATCAGTACTAAACCAAATAAGCCGTACGCCGACATGCCAATCGCTTCGGTTAAATAAGACGGTGCTGCCTCGCCGGTTATCGCGCCGGTAAGCACAATGCCTAATGCTGCGATTGCACCTGCTGTACTAATACCAAAGGCGAAATTGTCACGTTCTGCTAGCTCGGCACTGCTGTTAACTTTAACACTCCAGCCTTGCAAGTAACGCATTAGCGTCAGTAAAACGATAGCGATGGTTAAATCAATGGCTAAGATAATCGCCAAATGTTGAGTTAAGCCATATTCTTGAAAAAATGTCATGGTGAGTCCTTACCTATTTTCCACGGCTAACACCGCGACTAGTGCGGCTGCTTGAGTTACGGAAACTGCTGTCTTTTGAATAGCTCGAACGAAATTTTCTACTCGCGCTCTGAGTGGTACTACTGGCTTTAGGTGCGCTAGCACTTTGACGCGACAAGCTTGTAGAACCTGTTCGAGTTTTTGCATAAGGGCTGTCAAATCGCTTCCCTTGGCTGTCAAAACGTTTCTTGGTTTGTTCAAAGGTTTTTGCTTGCGATGTGGCTTGTTTTGGTGAGGTATAACGGTAACGTCCTACATCATTATAATAGCTGTAACCACGGTTACCCGACCAACGGTCGTAACTTGTTGGACGAGTAAAGTTAGAAAACATCGCATACATGCCATACCAAGCCCAAATCGATGTGCCACTTGAATTGTTTTGCCAGCTACCATAAGCAGGATTACCCACAAGCTGGCTGCCTGCACCACCAACGTCGGTTCCATTCGCGAGCGCTTCGGCTTCACGGCTGATTGCATTGACTCTGGCCAGTTGGCCATTAGACATATCAGCGACAACATTGACTGGATCAGACAGCATATCATTATACAAACTGCTGTCTGCAGCTTGATAAACATTTTGGGCTTCAGCCAGTTGCTGGTCTAAATCAATAAAGTTAGCGCTATCGTTTAAGTCTTTATAACGACGCGTTAATGACTGAAACATTGGACCTTCAGTGCCGGCATCTTTTGCCAACTCTTCGAGTAAAGGTGTTAAGTCTGATTGGCGCTGAGCGAGAATACTGGTGTATTGTTTAAGTAACGTCGCATTACGCAGCTGATTGTTGTCGAGTGAACTGGCCAACAGATCAAGACGTTGTTGGGTCAGTTGCTGGTACTTAGCAATTTGTTCCGGTCGGTCGTCACCGCAACCGCTAAGGGCTAACGTGGCAAACAATACCGTTATCAATATGAGTACACGGGGGAGGTGACCTACCATGTTTTCTCCAAAATGTAGATTTTTCATGTGCTAATTCAATATGACACAGGTTATAGTAATCTGGGTATCAATGATATTAATCTGATCATTTTACTGACCAATAGATATACCATTTACGACATAATATGTCCAACGTTCATTTTCTTTAGGGATCATTATTGCCATGCAAAACCAAGGTAACAAGGTATTATCTGCCGCTATGTTAGACAGCGCAGATCGTTACTGGTTAAGACTCTGCGACAGTTGGCCTGAGGCTAAAACCGCACTGCCCCCCTCGCAGCAGCAAGAGCTAAAAGTCGTATTTGGCTTGAGTGATTATATTGCTGAGCAACTTTGTCGTCATCCAGAATGGATTGTGCAGTTATTTGATGGCCTGTTAGATGATGTAGTGCGCAGTGATTTTGATGCTCAGTTACATTCGCTGTTAGTTGAGTTAACTCAAGAAGAGCAGGTTAAGTCAGCCTTACGTTGTTATCGTAATCTACAAATGGTGCGTTTAGCATGGCGTGATTTTTTAAATTACACTCCAGTAGAAGAATCTCTACTCGACTTATCTGCACTGGCCGAAGCATTGGTTATTGCTGGACGAGATTGGTTATATCAAGAAATGTGTCAGCAATATGGTACCCCCATGAGTGCCGAAGGTACGCCCCAACCTTTATTGATTTTAGGTATGGGTAAACTGGGTGGCCGTGAACTTAATTTTTCATCTGACATTGATTTAATTTTTACCTTTCCAGAGCATGGTGACACGGTAGGTGGAAGACGTACTCAGGCCAATCAACAATTCTTTATTCGAATGGGCCAACGCTTGGTAAATTTACTCGACCAAGTGACGGTTGATGGATTTGTATTTCGTGTTGATATGCGTTTACGGCCTTACGGAGAAAGTGGTCCGTTAGTCGTCAGTTTCAGTGGTCTAGAAGATTATTACCAAGAACAAGGTCGCGATTGGGAACGCTACGCCATGGTTAAAGCTCGCGTATTGGGACCTTGGTCTGGCTATTGTGACGAGCTACATGATTTATTACGCCCATTTGTATATCGCCGTTATATTGATTTTTCTGCGATTGAATCATTACGTAAAATGAAGCAACTCATCGCTCAAGAAGTCAGGCGTCGCCAGTTAACAGATAACATTAAGTTGGGCGCGGGAGGGATCCGCGAGGTCGAATTCGTAGTGCAAAGTTTTCAGTTGATCCGTGGCGGCCGCGAACCCGCATTGCGGCAACAAAGTTTATTTGGTGCCATTGATACCTTGTACAGCCTTGGGCAGTTGGAATATTTAGCGGTTGATGAGCTTAAACATAGCTATATTCTTTTGCGTCGGGTGGAGAATTTATTACAAGCTATAGATGATAAACAAACACAAACTCTGCCCAACAATGAGCTTGATTGGCAGCGGCTCTGTTATCCATTAGATATTGAAAACGAAACAGAACTTCGTCAAAAGATTAATACTGCGATGGCTACCATTCACGGCCATTTTAATGCCACGGTCGGTGGCACTGACAGTCACGAACAGAATGATCATTGGACATCATTATTTTGGAATGTGCAGCAAGATGAAGACGCTAATGCCTTGCTGCAAGAACAACAAATCGATGATAGCGAATTATGGCCGTTATTAAGTGAATGGCATCAAATGGTGTCAAAACGTTCTATCGGACCTCGAGGGCGTGAAACCTTAGACAAATTAATGCCTAAATTACTCGAGGAATTGGTTAATCAGGCGAAACCGAGTCAAGCTTTTAAGCCCGTTGCCAACGTGCTAGATAAAATATTAACTCGAACTACTTACCTTGAGCTTTTATGTGAAAACCCGGGTGCTAGACAACAATTAGTCAGTTTATGTTGTGCAAGCCCCTGGATTGCGCGTGAGCTAGCTAATTTTCCTATGTTGCTCGATGAGCTTATTGACCCGTCGCAACTGTATGACATCACTTCGATTGATGATTATCCGAGCGAATTACGCCAATATTTATTACGAGTACCAGAAGATGACATGGAGCAGCAAATGGAAGCGCTGCGCCAGTTTAAATTGTCTCAACAACTCAAGATAGCAGCTGCCGATGTCACAGGCGTTTTACCTGTCATGCAGGTCAGCGATCATTTAACCTTTTTAGCCGAGGCAATTATTGAGCAAGTCGTGCTGCAAGCTTGGCATCAGGTGGCGTCTCGCCATGGCACGCCTGAGGGAACAAGCCCAAGTAATATGGGGTTTGCAGTGATTGGGTACGGTAAGCTTGGTGGTATTGAACTAGGTTATGGTTCTGATTTAGATTTGGTTTTCTTACACGGTCACAGCGGTTCTGGCAGTACAGATGGCGAACGATCTATTGATAATGGCCATTTTTACCTAAAGCTTGCTCAGCGTGTGGTGCATTTATTTGCTACCCGCACCACGTCTGGAGAATTATATGAAGTTGATATGCGTTTACGCCCATCGGGTGCATCAGGCTTATTAGTTAGTGAAATTGAGCATTTTGGTGCTTATTTGCAGCAAGAGGCTTGGACCTGGGAGCATCAAGCTTTAGTGCGCGCTCGTTTTGTGTTTGGTGATTATTCACTTGCGGGTCGTTTTAGTGAACTACGTGCGCAAGTGTTGCAAATTGAGCGCGATAAAGTGGAGTTGGCTAAAGCTGTTAGGGATATGCGCACAAAAATGCGCGAGCATTTACTTCAAGCAGAAGCAACAATATTTGATTTAAAACAGAGCGCAGGTGGTATTGCGGACATTGAATTTATAGCCCAGTATTTAGTCTTAGCCTATGCGCATCAATATCACGAGTTAACTATTTGGTCTGATAATGTGCGCATTTTTGAAGTGTTAGCAGAGTTGGAATTATTGCCGGTAATGCAAGCTCAGCATTTAACTCAAACTTACTGTTGGCTGCGTGATGAGAATCATGAACTGACCTTACAGCAATTGCCTGGTAAATTACCGCAGCAAAGCGTGCAACCCAAAACTGATAGCGTCATTGAAATTTATAATAATATTTTACACATTTGATACTAAATGAAGTGGTTAAGATCGATATTTAGTT
The DNA here is from genome assembly GCF_009994065.1 of Shewanella vesiculosa. Taxonomy (NCBI): domain Bacteria; kingdom Pseudomonadati; phylum Pseudomonadota; class Gammaproteobacteria; order Alteromonadales; family Shewanellaceae; genus Shewanella; species Shewanella vesiculosa. The sequence goes on along the minus strand of NZ_JAACSD010000004.1, from coordinate 84,951 downwards.
CTATAACTGTCTTATTGAACTGGTGTTATTTGATTAAGTTGGACTTTTAATGCTTCTGGCTCCGATACCTGAAAATGAGCATACTCGACTCGAAACGCTTCGAGGATTAAACATGCTCGATACCGCAGCTGAAGATCGCTTTGATCGTGTCACTCGGCTAGCAAAACGCTTATTTTCAGTATCGATTAGCGTGATAAGTTTAATCGATGCCGATCGTCAATGGTTTAAATCCTCACAAGGATTAGATGTATGCGAAACCCAACGTGATATTTCTTTTTGTGGTCACGCCATTAATCAGCATGGCATTTTCATTGTACCTGATGCGCTAAAAGATCAGCGTTTTGCCGACAACCCACTGGTACTCGGGCCACCTAATGTTCGATTTTATGCCGGTTATCCATTAACTATGCCTAATGGCGTGATAGTCGGAACCTTGTGTATTATTGATGACAAGCCGAGGTCCTTTTCTAAAGATGATGAAGCAACTTTAGAAGATCTTGGCAATATTGTTATAGATGAGCTGTTATCGATTAAACAAAATACTTTGGATGCGTTAACGGGTATTTTTAATCGTCGCGGCTTTGAGTTACTTTCTCATAGAACAATGGCCCGCAGTGATAAGCTCGGCTTTAACACCTGTCTGATTTTCTTAGATTTAAATGATTTTAAATCTATTAATGACGCATTTGGTCATGAAGAAGGAGATAACGCATTAAAAATCTTTGCCCGTTTATTAGTCAGCAGTTTTCGTGGCTCAGATATTATTGCTCGATTTGCTGGTGATGAATTTGTGGTATTGCTGAGTCAAACTGATGAAACTATTGTCAATGATGTATTACACAGGTTCCAGCAGTCTGTTGAGCAGCATAACCAGCACAATGCTAAACCTTACCAATTAACTTACAGCAAAGGTGTAGTGCATCGACAAGCAAATCAGGCACTATCCTTGTATGAATATTTGGTGACAGTCGATAAAGCCATGTTTGTTGACAAAGCAAAACATCACCAGAAAAACGAAACGGTAATTAAATAGCCTGTTACTCATGAATGATGCTGAATTACTCGCCGATAATGGATATATCATTGTGATTAATCTTAGTAAAAGATGATGTCCTGTAACTACTATTATTTTTCATTTCAACTTACTCAATTATTAATTTATCTACACTCAGCAGATTACCTCTATTGATGGCTTAGCCTAATATCCAGTGAACGACAATGAACTAATTTCATTTAAAATCAATGCTTTATTTGCAGGTGCTGTCTCAAGCGATACCAGCATAGTCAAGCCAATATTGGCATAGGGTATTGCCGCCTTAATGGCTTCTTTTTGCGGCAATTTGATAAGTTGGCGTAGCATTGAATACACACGCAGAAGAATAATAAATCCAAGCGCAATAACAGACGGCATTTAGTGATCGCTAAATGACTTTTTTGCCTTGTCATGCCCTCTGTTATTCCTAGTATGAGCATTAACAAAGTGGATAAGGTTTCGCAGGTCGCCTTAGGGACGTTTAAATCTGACTTGATCAATCCTGCATTTAAACCGAGGGCAAAAAAGCCATCATAGTACTAAGCATGTTATCGCTTCTATCTGTTATAAACTATGGTGATGCTGCCTTGTAGTCATAACAAAGTGAAATATTTTAAATCAAAATGGCGCAGTAATATTGAATAAATCTAGGCTGTTATAGTTATTAATAGCAGATCTGTGAAGTACTGATCTATTAAGTATTGCTAGCGTATAGTATCGTTGAATAAGAACATAGCAATATTAATGGTAGAGCCTGTAATGAAAAATGAAATTGATATTCATCGTGCGTTAAAAGTATTTAACAAAGTCACTCAATATGGCGAAAAACGTGCGCTTGAAGATGGTTTTGGTGGCCATGATTATTGGTTGTGTGGTATTAGTGCCCAAACGGATCACGATGGCTACACCATTACCTTGTCTGATGCTCAAGTTAGTTTAACGGTGTTTTTTCACAATAAGTATCAGTTCGAATATCCTACCAATGATGCGCTCGATAATTTTTTACGTCGATTTAATGACGTTGAAAATTTCCAAGCATCTTGAATAAAGCATTAAGGTTATTAAGCACTCATAACCTTGCATCACATACTTTACGCCCATTGTTGCATTTCGATTAGGCGACTGTAAGTGCGTCTAAATTCAAATTGTAATGCCCCATCAATGTATAAATCTTCCAAGCTAAACCTGCTATTGAGGATTAACATCACTTTTTGATCGTATAGTTCATCAACTAAACTAATAAAGCGTCTGGTTGGATCATCCTCACTGGCATAGGATAGTTGTCGCTCGCCTGTGATGGTTGCTAGTGAACCATCTTCGGTGCCACGTGCTCTAATCCAGCTTCGTAGTTCTCCGCCTAATATCGGTACATCGCTGAGTAAGATATGGCTAAATTGTCCCGCGAGTTCAATATAATCTAATGCTGAGCGTGGGCCTTGGCACAAGGCTGAAAAGGTAAACCAAGCAAGCTGGCCGTGTATAGCCATAATGGCAATGTCTCTATGGCATACCTCAATTGAATGTGGCAGGTTTTTGAGACTCGCATGAGGTTGTGGGTATTGTTGACATAATTGTTGAAAAACAACCTCGGGCGCCATTGATGATGGCTGTTTTAGCCAAGGTGGTGTAGTTGTTAATATGTTGGCGTTAGCGTGTAAACGATGATCAATTTGACCATTTAAATGGATTGATTCGGTATATTGTAGAAGCAGATCAATAGTGGGTAAAAAACGATCGCGCTGTAATCCGTTTTTATACAAGTCAACAATCGGCACATTTGACGTTGCAACTAAGGTCACTTCTGACTGAAATAATGTCTCAAATAATCGCCCAAGTAAAATGGCATCACCGATATCAGATACAAAAAATTCATCGAAGCAAATGACAGAATATTTGGCTGCAATTTGCTTAGCGATATGAGCTAATGGATCGCGGATCCCCGATGTTTGATTTAATTGCTGATGGAGCATAGCCATAAAACGATGAAAATGAAGACGTAATACGGTTTTATTTGCTTCAGACTGCGGGCTATATAGGTACTGCTCAGACAAACTTTGATAAAACAGATCCATCAGAAAGGTTTTCCCACGACCAACATCTCCCCACAAATATAAACCGCGGTTTTTTTTGTTAATCGATAGACATTGCTGATAGAGCGAATCTAAGGCGAGTACTGCTTGCTGTTGCGCAGGATCATCAAGCATGTTTTGTTTAATGCGCTGCTGATAGGCTTGTAATGGCGACATAACACTTAAGCTAAATTGTTGAGCTGAGTAGTATACCATTAACTGTTGCCTTTATTATGGTGCGTATTTCCTTTAAGCTCTTGTGACAAAAATAACAATCTATTAACTCTGAGCGTGAACCCTGAGTATTAATCCTAACAAGGACCCAGACATGAATCATAAAAATAAGGGGATGACCTACATTGGTGCGGATATGACATTAGAAGGTAATGTACGTATTCAAGGTCCTGCAATGGTTGCTGGTCACACTAAAGGTACTATTAACTCTTCTGATCAAATCAAAATTGAGCTGGGAGGCGTGATTGAGGGTGACGTTTTTTGCCAAGAGATGCGCGTGTCAGGATTATTTAAAGGCAAGTTACATTGCAATAAGTTAATTATTGTCAGCTCGGGTATTGTAGAAGGTGAAGTGTCGAGTCATCAGATGGAAATTTATGATGGCGGTCAATTCATCGGTATGCGCACTAAAGGTCCTGATGCATCGCAGTTACCACAAGCTGAAGCAGAGCAATCATCACATCAACAGGCGCAGCAGGCTAGGGTTACTCATTCGGTTTTTTCTGGGCGTAAATTCACTTATGCCGCAGTTGCGACTATTTTGATTATTGCTGGCACAATATTACAACCAACCATTAGCTCGGCATTAAATCGTGGTCAAATATTGTCATCTGACAACAATCAAGCCAGCGTAGAGCAATACTCACAATCAACTGCGACAGCAGAAGATGCTGAGATCTTATTTCAAGATATAGATCAACAGACTTCATTTGTCGATCAAGCTGAAGCATTGATGGGGGCTGGTCAAAGTGATATTAATGTGGCGATGGAAGATTTACATGAACTCGCTAAAACCAGTGAGGCTATGGGGGATAGCCAAACAGCGAGTGACGATGTCGAACAAATCGAGCCAGCGTTTGGCACGCCAGATAAGTAAGCATCTTTTTATTAAACCCATAAAAAATGGTTTTATTAACCACAGTGTTTAGTGGAGTAATAAAACCATTTTATGCTGTTTTGATACAGCCAAATATTTTTATATTACTTATGGATTAATGCGAGTTGGCATACCTGTACGTTGCTCTAGCAATCGCTTTAATATAAATGAGTCAGTTTGTGGGTGAGCAACAAAGCGAGTGGTTTCTTTATCAAATGATAATGCTACCGGCTCAGTCGAATCAAACTCAGCTTGAGTGCGTGATAGCGGCTGATGAACTTCTAAATAACGATTACCATCAGGTTCTTCAGTCGCTTTAATGGGTTGGTTAATAAATTCAACACGAGTACCTACTGGCACGGTATTAAATAAATGTTCAATATCTTCATCGCGTAAACGAACACAACCAGAACTGACGCGTAAACCAATACCAAAGGTGGCGTTAGTGCCATGGATTGCATATAAGTTACCCACATACAGTGCGAACAAACCCATTGGATTATCAGCGCCTGCAGGCCATACCGCTGGTAATGTCACTCCTTTTGCTTCGTATGATTTACGAATGTTAGCAGTTGGTGTCCACGTTGGGTTTGCGCGTTTACGTTGAATGGTTGTTACCCACTTTTCTGGAGTGTCTTTACCAATTTGGCCAATACCAATAGGCAATACTTCAACAATATCTTTTCCTTTTGGGAAATAATATAAACGCATTTCAGCGCTGTTTATCACTACGCCTTCACGTTTAGTGTTCGGCAAAATTAGCTGATGTGGGATTAATAAAGTGCTACCGGCTTTTGGTAAAAAGGGATCCACGCCAGGGTTTGCTTCTAATAAGTTAGTTAATCCGAGCTGAAATTTTGAGGCGATTTGTTCTAGGGTTAACTTGCCCTCAGGAACAACATAGTATTGATTTTCACCGACTAAATTGCTGCCTTTAGCAGGTAGACGATATTCAACAGCAGCACTCGAAAAACTGAGTACCATAGCCGTTGCTGCAATTAAAGTAGTGCGTAACGAATTCATCATAAGCGTTATATCATTCCAAAAACAGACGTTATACCAGTCAGACTACAATATCTTACCAAGTTTGACTATTTTGTACTGGTCATTAGTACATATTATTAGCGCGCATCCTCACTTATTACGCTTAATATTTCAACTGATTTTTTCCTGTTTCGTTATTTAAATCCTAAACGTTTAGTAAGCTGATGTAAGTTGTCTGGAGCGATTGGCAACTGATGTTCTTTTAGCGTTAACTTATAACCTATTTGAGTGTCTATTTTGTGGAAGAATGACTCTTAAATGGATTTTTTATAAGACTTAAGCTTATGGGTATTTTATGCAATCGGCCTTAACACCGTAAGCGATGATGCACACTTTCAGCCTCTTTAATTAACGACGCAGGGTTACGCTCCTATCGCATCTAAAAATATGTATTTGGATTTTTGCCTATATAGCTATCTCAGTATTTACCGAGGAAAATTGCAGTAAAAGATGTCCTCGATGAATCCCCAAAGTACGTACAAGACGACAGTAAAACCAGATTCTAGTGAACATTTATTTAAATTAATGTTTATTTTTAATTTATATATCAATTGGTTATTTTTTTACTCTGCTTATTCCTCATCAAAATAAATTGTTGCACTTTTAGTTAGCATGCTAACCAGTTATAATGCTTAGCATGCTAACTAAGTGGTGACTTCATATGATTTCTACAGAATTAGAGCGATTAAAAGAGCTACATCTTGCTGAGCAACTCGGCCGGTTACATCGATTATGGCGCACTGTCGCAGATGTTGAATTAATTCCTTTAGGCTTAACTCATCCTCGCTGGACCGCGCTGTGGAAGTTATTACGCTTAGGCGATAACGTCAGTCAAAAAGTACTCGCCGACGCGTTAGAAATAGAATTGCCATCATTAATGCGCACTTTGGGGCAATTAGAAGAACATGGATATGTTAAAAGGCGTTGTTGCGATACTGATAAGCGAGCACGAATTGTCAGTTTGACCCCTCAGGGAACCGACATTCTGAAGCAAATAGAAACACGGATTATGCAAATCCGTGCTGAATTACTCAATGGCATTAGTCATCAAGAATTAAATGAATTTGAACGTGTGATCAGTCTGATTAGTGCTAATGCTATGGCTAAGCTTAATCAGTCTGATGACCCTTTTAGTGAGAAGTAACATGACTCCAGATCAACAATTTGCCCGTCTCGTTAAAATATCGATTGCGATGTTTGTATTCGTATTCGGTTACTTTATGTTTGCCGATGCTGTCATGCCAATGACGCCACAAGCTATGGCAACACGGATGGTCACCAAGGTAACACCACAAGTCAGTGGAAAAATAGCCTCTATTAAGGTCGCAAATAACCAATTTGTGGCCGAAGGTGATGTGTTGTTTAGTATCGATTCAGCCTCTTATGAGTTAGCGGTTGAGCGAGCAACATTAGCCTTAGAGCAAGCAAAACAAGATAATGCAGAACTCGATGCATCGATATTAGCCGCCAAAGCCGACGTGCAGGCAAATCAAAGTAATGCACAGCAAAAAAGCAGCGAGGCAAAGCGTATTGATGCTCTTTATTCTACACGCGGTGTATCGCAGCAGTTAGCCGATCAAGCTCAAAATGATGCCGCAACCGCCGAAGCTAACTTACTTGCCGCTAAAGCTCGCTTAACTAAGTTAATCGTTAGTCGTGGGTTTAACGGCGCGGATAATTTAAAAGTTCGCCAAGCTCAAAATCATTTAGCTCAAGCCGAGTTAGACTTGTCATATACTCAAATTCGCGCAGATCAAAATGGGGTTGTCACTAACTTACAGTTAGAAGTCGGTAGCTTTGCTACAGTCGGTCAGCCTTTATTAGCACTCGTATCAGAAAACGTTGATATTATTGCTGATTTCAGAGAGAAAAGTTTACAAGGTATTGAGCCACAATCAATTGCGCTGGTTTCATTTGATGGCCAACCTGGGCATTTATACTCGGCCAAAGTGAGTTCCATTGATGCAGGTGTGAGTGCCGGACAATTTGATGCCAATGGCCGCTTGGCAGATCCCCAAGAGTCGGTTCGATGGGTACGTGATGCCCAGCGCTTACGTTTACATTTAGAGCTCGATCAACAAGCCGTTAGCCTATTGCCTGCAGGGGCTCGCGCCACGGTGCAATTGGTGCCCAATAGCAGTTTTCTCGGTTTTTTGGCCAAGGTACAAATTAAAGTCATTAGTGTGCTGCACTATATTTATTAAATGAAGCATTAACTTCAATCATTATTTCCCTAATCCATACTTATAGCTGGTTACCACTTTTTAGTGTTGACTGAACAAACCATTTATTAGGGTGGGTGATTTAGGGTGCCGTATTCTCTCCAATGCGAAGGTATTTTACATGTTGCTACGCCACAGTCCTTTGACTACAAACGATTTACGTCAATGCCTTCGCATTGCAACAGGCGCAACGCTTGGGTTTGCTATTTGTAAATTTTTCGACCTAAGTTATGGAGTATTTTTTACTGTAACCCCAATGTTACTGTTGGGTTTAGTACCAGTGATGAATGCCCATGCAATGCGGCAACTATTAGCATCATCGGTGATGGCTGGAATTGAGGTAGGTATTCTAGGTGGTTTATTTGGTACTCATCCAGGGATGATCTTGCCAATTGTGTTTATACTTTTTCTGTATCGATTTGCGGCAATGTCACGAGGCAGTTTGTTTTTGTTCGGCGCTAACGGAGTGATCAGCTTAAGCATTATGCTGCACTTTGCCAGTTATCCGAGTGTCGATATTAATAATCTTATTTTTAATAATTTTTGGGCGACGGCAGCATCTGTCATTATTGCTTACGCTATGACCGCTCTTTGGCCAGATGTCGAACCTCGTCCGCCAATGGCATCGGTTGCTAAAGCGTCTAATCGTATGCGTCATGAAGCATTACTCGGTGCATCAATTGCGACAGCATCATTTGTGGTTTTTCAGGTATTTAACTTGCGAGACTCTATGTCAGCTCAAGCCACCACCTTATTATTGTTATTCCCCATGCATTGGAATGGTGCACTCGGCTATGCCCGCAAGCGTGCTATCGGTACCCTGCTTGGAGTGACCTTTGGTTTACTAGGGCAAGGGTTACTTTATGATTGGTCTGGGCAACTGATTTTTGTCATACCGCTATTGTGGATAGGCTTAATGTTATTTAGCCAAGTGCATGTGAGAGAGGCGAGTGGCTCAGGAGTGGGGTTTGGCGCCATGACCACATTAGGCATACTATTTGGCCAATATTTAACCCCCAATAACGATCTAGTATTTAGTGCTTTGTATCGAGTCAGTAGTATTCTAGTTGCAATAGTGGCAACTTTATTATTGTGTTATTTAGTGCATCGCTTATTGAATCAATTTACAGCGACTCGATTTGGTTGAACGATAGATGTGTGCGGTAAATCGATCTAATTTGAGTATATTCGTTTATCGATATTATTCAGTAGTTAATTGATGATTTTAGCTGCAGCGTGCGGTTAGTTTTATAGACATAATTACTATAGACATTTGTTATATAAATGCTAATAGTAATGGATGGTATATAAAAAGGACTTAACATAATGAAACAAAATACTATTATTTTTAGCTTAATATTGAGCTTTCTCGCTTTCGCCCCATTTAAAAGCCAAGCAAATCAATTGCCTGAGTGTAATACTTCTGAATGTATTGAATACTTTAAAGCCTATCGAATTTTAACTAAACGAGGCCATTCCTCAGCGATGGCCATGTTAGCTGAATTCTATTATACCGGTTATGGTACCGATAAAGATTTAGACATGGCGTTAAAATGGTACCGACGTGCAGGTAAATATGGCGTACTGGATGCAAAATATAAAGCGGGCGTTTTGTATTTACAAGATACTCCTTTGAAAGATATCGATGAAGGTGTTGAGTTTTTAAAGTACGCATCAAAGATGGGCCACTCTCAATCATCGTATTTATTGGGTAAAATGTATTTAGGTGGTGGCATGGTAGAACAAGATTTGGCACTTGCAGATCAATACCTTGCTAGAGCTTATGAAGAAAATAATCTTGCCGCCAGAAATTATGGGCAAGTACTTTATCTGCATGAATCTACTAAAGATTTACCTCTTAGCAATCTTTATGCTTTAATTTCAAAAGATGTTGTCACGTTAACCCCTGAGAAAACGGGTTCAAATGAGCAAACTGCAGCGATCATTTTTCCTCAAGGTGAAATGGAAACCATTGACGTACAAATGGATACATTTGAAGACATGTTTGGCTCGCATATCACACAGTTGAACCACATGATCCCTGACACTTCAAAAGGCACTGGATCTAATATAGCCGGACAAACATGTGCAAAAATGTGGGGATGTAGTAGTGAAGGTGACGGTCAACGAATCCAGGATGCCATGTTATCTGATTGGGGCTTAGAAACACTTCAATTCAGACTTGAAGGTTCAATATTTATTATAAAATAATAGCTGAGCTAAATAGAATAATTAGTTTCAATGACAAACGCGTTATGTTGCTAGTATGACTAATGACAGAGCAATTGCAGGTTGTCGTTAATGTCATAATTAACACATCAACAAGCAGTTTGATCAGCGTTTATCTAACGTTGATATAAAAAAGTGACTCGTTTTGCATAAGCAAGAGTCACTTTTTTATTTTACAAACGTCATAATGAATATGTTTTGCAATAGATTATTGCCAGCCAATTTTCCACTGTTGCGGATCTTTAAGGTTGCGCCAGTCAATAGCAAACTCTTGTGCATTCATTTCTGCCCTTATGATGCATTCAATGACGTTTTGCTGCTCGTCATATTCCACTTTACTGATGCTAAAATGCTTCAGTTTCTGAACCACGTTCACCTTGGTCCATTTGCTATTGAGTAATTTCTTAGGATGAATTGGGTTCATATTCGTTTTCGTTCTCCTATTCTCAGTATTTCGATGCCCATATTAATATTCATGTTATGACTCAAGACGTTCCTAATCAGTACTGGTGTTAATCATTGTGAGAGTGACTAACTAATAACTGCTGCAATTGGCTTAGATCATTGATAATAATATCGGCGAGATGTTGATATTCGCTATCAACTCCATGATTAATAAAACAAGCTATCATGCCGGCATTGTTAGCTGCCTGAATATCATATAAATAGTCGCCGACATAGATAATATGTTGCGGTGAAATTTGCCATTGAGTTGCTATGGCTAGCAGTGCATCCGGGGCCGGTTTTGCTGGATAATCTTCTCTGGTCAATACGTGATTGATGGCGATATTATTCTGTTTTACTTTCATTGCACTGGCGGCAAGGCTATTACGAGTCACTATAGCAGTGGGGAGTTTTGCCGCTTCAATAGCATTAATCAGCTCTGCCATGCCTTTAATCGGTTTGGCATTGATTGCATCTTGGTATTCATGATCAAGGATAATCTGATTGGCGCTGGCTTGAGTGTCTTTGCAGCTTAACTCGTCGACATATTTAAGGAGATCGATACTATCAGGACAACCAATTTGCTGACGAATTAAGTTAAAGTCTAAACTGGATTCAACTAAGGTACCATCTAAGTCAAAAATAATACCTTTAATTTGCATTGGTAAATTCAATTAATACCCTTATCTAATTTATATTTATCGGTTAAATTGCATTGAGTGTAACTCAATTAAAAACGGACCTTGTTGTTTTTGTGCCACTAAAAAGCCAACCCGATCAATGTCATTAAAATCTAATGCTGGTGCATTTGCAACCTTACGTCCCCTGAAGTTAACGGTAAAATCAGCAGGGATAAAAGTATGTTGCGTTAGCGTATTTGGACGAGTGATAAAATTCGCTACATACGCTTCACCATACGATAAGTTGGGTGATTTTAGGCGTATTTGATAGGTTTTACCATCGCCTTTAACTGTGAGACTAAGCTCTGATTGATCGATAATTGGATGCTTATAATTCGACTCTATCGATGCGAACCCGCCATTGTTTTCCAATGACACAGACCCTGTAAATAACAACACTTGCTGGTTAATTTCAACTTTGCTTTGTGAAATACCACCCATTACAGTGTCATTATTGATTAACCATTTTGTAAAGTGACTCGGATCAGTAAAATGAAATAACATATTATCCTCACTGGCACTCCATGCGGGTTGGCCAAACATTAGTAAAATTCCTGCGACAGTTCGAATACCTATTGGTACTTTTCGGCTAATATGCCCGTCCTGTGTATTGAGTAATACCATCATATACTCCTATTCATTATCGTTCGATTTATCGCTCCAAAGGCCATAAAAAAATGGCTTATCAGGGTGAGGGATAAGCCATAAAGGGTCTTACGGAGGATAATGTTACTTACTGCATCGGGTCTTGCTACATGGGGTCTAACGTATCGGGCTTTGGTCTATCAGGTGTCATCTAACGGTATAGCTATCATTTATTACGCGTGCTATTCAATTTAGGTTCACTTATTTTGCCGTTCTTTTTCAATGCCAGATCCTTCCCATCTGGGGGAGAGTTATATTCGACAAGTTGGGATCTTGTCAGTACCCTTGGTATAGGTTTTATTAAGTGGCTATTTATCTTCGATGATGAGCAATCATATCAACAGATGATAGACCTGAGGGACAAGATATTTTGGACGTAAACGGTGGGTTATCGACTCAGTCAGCCGCGCTTACCTTTAGTGTGGTAAGCATTAATTTATTTAATTTTATTGAACCGCCTTATGCTTTTTATGATTTTGAAAATATCTATAGTGATAAACAGTGGCAAAAAAAGTGTGCCTGGTTAAGTGATTTTATTAACCAATCTCAAGCTGACATTATTGCTTTTCAAGAAGTGTTTAGTCCCGATGCCTTAGCTGTGCTGACTAAGTCTCTGGGGTATGAATATTTTGTGGCACTAGATTTACCTGAAGTGGTGAGTGACTATGTGTATCGAAGTCCAGTCGTGGCGATTGCATCTAAGTATCCTATTATCGATTCGGTTAATGTCGTGCCAGATCCGCAATGGGTCAATCAATTAGGTTTAGCTGAGTCATTTAGTTTTAGCCGTAAACCACTTCGAGCAACCATACAGTTACCTATTTTTGGGCCATGTGATTGTTATGTGATTCATCTTAAGTCTAAGCGTAGCGGTGTCAGTCGCGACGATATCAGTGAAAGTGGTTTACATGGTGGTGCAGATTTTGTAGCAAGGCAAGTGCTTGGGCGCTGGGCATCGAGTTTACAGCGAGGCAGTGAATCAGCATTGTTGTGCCATCAAATGTTAATGAGACGACAACAAAGTCAGCAACCTTTCATGTTAATGGGTGACTTTAATGACACTATGGGTAGTGAACTCTTAGCCGCGTTTAATAATCAATTACGAGTGTTTCGCAGTGATATTGAAGACCCTGGGCTGGCTAAGTTAGGCGAAACGTCATTGATGGCTGAATTACACCAAAGCAGTTTGTTTGACAGCTATGAGTTGTTTATTGCCGCCACCAAGTGTAATGCGACCTTGGCCCAAGATGAGTTTGAATCAAGCGCATTAGTTGATGAGCAACCCCATCCGGTCAGACAGCCGACACATTACTATGGCAACAGTGGTTCTGTGCTTGATTACATATTAGTATCGAGTGAGTTTAATCCAACTCAGCAACAAAATCTTGCTCATATAATTGATTATAAAACGTTTGATCGCCATCTCGTTCGACCTGACTATGAACGCGATAGTGACAGCACAGACCATGCACCTGTGATGATGAGTTTTAGCGTACGCAGTTAATGATATTTATTATGTAATTTATCAAATGCTATAAAATCCACAGGCTCAGTATAGAGTTGTTTTATTGAGCTAATAAAAAAGCGCTGATATTTATCAGCGCTTTTTTGTATTCACCCCATGGCTTCATCATTAAATGACTAATCCATTGATTGTTATTACGACTAGAGTAGCGGTTACTGCAATAGCAGTTTTATTTTTACGCAGCGCTGCTCTTCTTGACGGGTTTCAAGTAGGGCGCGGCGCGCGAGTTGTGATAAACCTGTTTGCGTATCTAGGACATCACTAATTGCATTAATGTTGCCTGCACTGCACTGCGTCGGGATCAGTGCCGCGGCAAAACTACGCATAAATACTGGTCCTTTATCGTCCATTAACGGTAGGTTAGCAAAGCGTTGTTCTGCGGTCGCCGCACTTAATAGCTTTTGCTCCGCAGGATAGAGGTTAAACATCGCAATACGGATCTTAGAGAAAGGCATAGTGTCATTATTCTCAATGGTATTTAACCATTGGCGTTTAAGCGCTGACTGCGGACGGATGGCTTCAGCTGCAATAGCTGCTTTTTCGCCGGAGTCAGATTGATCAAGATGTTTTTCTTGAGCAAGTAACGCTTGAGCGTCACCATAATCATAGCGGTTTAACTGGCGGATCATGGCCCAGCGCAAGTCTTGATCTATGCTTAACCCTTTAATATGGCTTTTACTTTGCAGTAAAGATTGAATATGTTTTAACGCCTCGCCGTGACTAGACAGGCTAATATAGGCATCGAACCAACGGCGTTGGAAGTCTCGGTTACGGTAACTTTCCATGCTCATACGCAAGCTCATTTGGCTTAATGCCTTTGATATTTTGCTGTTGTAACTTGCATGCATGGGTGCCATAAGATCAAGATAGTTTTTGGCTTGCTGAAGATTACCAAGCACTTGACCTAATATGGTGTAATCTTTTTCCAGTGGTGCATTAATTAATGCGATATTTAAGAACTGCTCCATTGATGTATTACCATCAATGACGCTGTCCCACATACTTTGCCACAACATTGAGCGTAATAACGGATCGCTCACTTGGCCGAGAGACTGCTTAGCGGTATTAAATGAACTCGTGTCTAACTCAACTTTTACAAATCCCCAGTCGTCATAGTTGGGATAGACTAAATCAGGGCAAACCTCACCGATTAACTGATCAACTTTGGTGTAAGCGCCTTTATAGGTAACTGCGATGACTTGTTGTTTTTCAAGTTCGTACCTGTTTTTGTTAAATAGCCCAATTTGAACACGTTGTTCGCGTAATGTTGGAAATTGGCTATCTGCTGTTTGTACTAAAGCGAATGAGTTAATTTGTCCACCTTGGCAGGTGTACTGGGCTTTGATGGTATTGACCCCTGCGGCATATAACCATTCTTTGGTCCACTGGGATAAATCTCGACCACTGGCAGTAGCTAGACTATTGATAAAGTCATTGAGCTCAGCATTTTGATAGCTATATTGTGTAAGATATTGGCTTACACCACGGCGAAAAATGTCTTCACCGAGCAAGTGACGTAATTGCTTAATGGTTGATGCGCCTTTTTGATAAGTAATGGCATCGATGTTATCAAAGGCATTTTTGCTGGTGGCCACAGGTACTTCAATAGGATGGGTCGTGACTAAGCTGTCTTGATGGTAAGCTGCTTGCTTACCTTTAGCATAAAAGCTACGCCATGCATTGCTAAACTCGGTTGCTTCGCTGGTAGCAAGGGTGCCCATAAACGAGGCAAAGCTTTCATTTAACCATAAGCCATTCCACCACTTCATTGTCACTAAGTCGCCAAACCATTGGTGCGCCATTTCGTGCATGATAACGCCGGCTAACCGTTCTTTTTGTTCAGCGGTCATTGCGGCATTAAATAAGAAACGGTCTTCTGAAAAGGTAATTGCCCCAGCATTTTCCATTGCACCGTAAAGGAAGTCAGGCACCAATACTTGGTCGTATTTTTTAAACGGGTATGCAATACCAAAGTAGCGATCAAAAAAGTCTAACCCTTGTTTGGTGTAAGTAAACCAATCTTGTGGTGAAACTTGATCCGCTACTGATTGACGCGAAAACAAGCGCATTGGATAACGGCCTGAGTTGTCTTCCCAAACATGGTATGGACCAGCGTGCATAGAAAAGTTATAGGGGCTCAACTTAGGCGTGGCAGGGAAGGTCCATAAGTTGGTTTCACCTTGGTCGACGATATTGGTTTCACGCATAGCACTGATCACTTGCCAGTCTTTGGGGGCATGAACATTGATTTGATAGCTGGCTTTAAGGTCGGGTTGATCAAATACGGCAAACATTTGCTGAGCGGCAGCAGGTTCAAAATGCGAGTACAAGTAAACTTTACCGTCTACGGGATCGACAAAACGATGTAAGCCTTCACCATTGGTGCTGTGCTCGCGAGTAAACTCGACTTCTACGGTATTGTGGCCATCTACTAGTAGGCTTTGATTTAGTACAATATAAGCACCATTGTAATTAGGATATACCTTAGTACCGTTAATGATAAATTGTTTGATATTGGCTTTATTAAGGTCGAGCGTAAGCGCTTTTGGCACGCTGCTTAAGTCAAAGTTAACAACTGATTTTGCACTGAATTGACTATGTTCACTTAGAAAGAAAGTGAGCTCATATTGCGCATTTGATATCACACTGGATCTAGCTTGCGCTTGTTCTTGGCTAATGTAGGCAGAGCCATCCCGTTGAAAGGCGGTGGTGGATATTGAGCTACTGCAGCTAATAACGCTAGCACAACATAATGCGATGAGACTGGTTTTAATAACCCGAGGACTAAACAATTCAGTGGATAACAATTTCACGTTAGTGTTCCTAACTTATTATTAGATTAATGAAAAAGCCGACAACAATGTCGGCTTTAATGTTATAGGTTGTGACTTATAAACCTAAAAATGACTTTGATTTCATTTTACGGATTTCTTTTTCATCAGACCATTCAATTAAACCTGTTTCAAGATCCATTAAACGCATGGTCATCTTGTAATAAACGTCTTTGGTGCTGCCATCTTGTTTAACAATGCTCGACAAGTTGCCATAAAGCATATATTGCGCGCCAATTTGGCGACCAAATTTAATCGCAGTAGATGGATCGACCATGCCCGCATTGTTTTGATAATCGAGTTGTTTGCGAACAGTATCAACCTTAGTCATATCAATAAAACGGAACTTACCAGAGCGTAATAGCTTGTTGCTAATGCTATCGGTTACCGATTCAGTATCAATATGCTCAGAAGTTTTATTTTTAATTTTATCCACAAATACAATCGGACGGTTGCTCTGCGTCATTACCACCACTGGTGGGAATGCCATCATGCTGTCGACCATTTTAGCTGCAATAGCTTGAAGATCGGTGGAGCCGAAGTTCTCGTTAACGGTTTCAACTTCAGTAGCGTCGCCATACTCTACTTTAGATTGACAGGCGCTCAGCCCCATCACTGCTGCGAGTATCAATATCAGTTTCAAATTTTTCATAGTAAATTCCATTAGTGATGAGTGACAGTTGATATGTAATTATCGTTTATCAGATTATTATCGAATAAAAACGGGTACGATTTCCAGTCTCTATTGCCCAAATTAATGTTGTACGGTTTGCTGTTACGTCAATTTTTACATTTTTACTGTTATTTAGGTGAATATTATAGCTGCCAGCGTCGATAAATTGTCGGGCAATTTGAGCTTGTCGTGGTAGCGTGAGCCAGCTTCTGCGATCAGCTTGCTCAGTGATAACATTAAATATTTGCATCACCATCGCAGCAGCATCAACTTGATTATTGGCGCGTTGGTCACTGTTTTGTACGCTACGGTTCATTTGGTACTTAGCATAAACTCTTGCCGCTTGACGAAACAAGGCTGCGGGTAAATCTTCTTTTAATGCATTAATGGCTAACGCATCAATATTGGCAATGGCTTGCGCGGTCAGTGGCGCATCGAGCCCTTGAATTTGGTTATTATTTGCTAATGGATGTTGCGGCAAGTAAGTGGCTAATGAGGCCGATTGTATATTACCGTTAATGGGGAAAGGAACCGTAATACTTTGTTTTTCAGGTACAAAGCCTTGTTCAATAATAAAGATTACTTGCCCCTGACCCGCAGTGGGTAATGTCGCCTCTCCCCAGCGCCGTTTAAACTCATCATATTGAGGCATGCTTAATTGTTTGGCTAAACGGACCAAGTCTTGTTGGAGAAAAACATTATCTGGGGTAATTTGCGCCGCTTTTCGGTAATCAATAAAGGCATCGTTAGGTTCGTTAGCCAGTTCGTGCAATAACCCCGTGGTGTAATAACTGTAAGCATTGAGAAACGAACTCGTCACATTTCCAGCTTCTTTACCTAACCGCTCCACTTGATCATCGATGACGCCATTAGCCATGTCTTGTACTGACTTTTGTGATTGTTGATAGCGTGCTTGCTCAAGGCTTTGCAGCTCATTGCTGCGGCGGACTTCTACTAATGCCCCTTGAATATCGCCGCTGAATAAATAATTAAGCGCCTGATATTGATGTAGCATGATGCGCTCATAACCTGGACCTCGATATGGAATCGCATTATCGTTTAGTAACAGGCTGCTTGCACCTGCGCCTAACTTGCTGGCGCTAACGATGGCTTTGTCATCAAATCTTTGATAAGCATCGATGGCTTGTTGGTAGTAGGTTTTACTGCGAGTAAAATCGCCCGCAACTTGCATAATACGTCCCGATTCTTGGGCATAAAGTAAGCCATCATTGCCGCTGATATTATTGGCTAAATCGGTGATGTTTGCTGCTGGAGTCTCGCTGTTGAGCTGTTGTTTAAATGGAGCAATTTGCGACGGGTAATTAACAAATACACTGTTAAAAGCGCAACCGGATAGGCTAAGGCTGAGAATTAACCCAATACAGAATGTTCTTAACATTGTGTCACCTGGATCTTGGTTGCCATCAGATTGACCCGTTCAAGTAAGGTTATGCCTTGTAAATGGTCATATTCATGTTGAAAAATACGGGCAACAAAACCCGTTAATGTTTGTTGATGTAACTGGCCATCTAGTGACTGGAATTGCACTTTAATTTCGCAATGTCGTGAAATCGATAGCCGCTGCCCTGGGATCGATAAACAGCCTTCAACTCCAACTTCAGTCGCAGCCGATGCGGCTAATATCTGCGGATTTATGACCACAATCGGAGCCATTAATGGGGCATCGGGATAACGTTCGTTGGGATTTGACGCCATAATAAACATGGCCGCTTTACTAAACACTTGCGTTGCCGCAATACCAACACCATTTGCGTTTAGCATAGTGCTGAGCATATTATCAGCTAAAGTGTGTAACGCTTGGTCAAACACCGTCACGGGTTCAGCTTTTTGAGTCAGTATCTCTTCGCCTGTCGTGGCAATGCTGAGTAATGGCTTTAGCTGCATAAGTGACGGCTGTCCTTGTTGTTTGTGTTAATGACGATCGGCATTAATCTATTTTTCAAATCGTGATTGCTTCACATATAGCGACTTAAAAATGTTACAACTTACTGATAATATCTTCAATCTCACCCATAGTTAACTGATTCTCGATCTGAGTCTAGCCACATAGTTGGGCGTCGAATCTATAGTGCGATTTATCATTTTTTCGAGAGATGTTCTTTACTGTAAAGAGTTAGTAATGCGGCGGAGGTGTCTCTTCAGCTGGAGACGCCATGTTACTTGGCTCAATAGAATGCAGTTTATTTACCATTAATAGCATTTGCTGTTGTTGTCTGGCAACTAATGCATTGAGTTTTATCACTTCTTGGTTTAACTCTTCAATAGAGATATCTTGAAATGATAGTTTCATTTCAAGATCATCAATTTTTTGCAAAATGCTGTCCATGTAGACCTCTTATTAATTAATTACTGCTGCCAATATTCAACTAAACCTTGGCTGCTAATACTGACGATTGAGCCAGGTGCTGGCATAGTGGCAGAGTATACTACAGCCCCTCTATTTTGGGTGTTTTTACTCAATTGAACTTGCCAATGCGAAACTTGTTTACCCGAGTTAATTTGCCATAAAAAGATTTCTCTTGATGGCGTTCCTGTGAGTAATTGCTGATCATTATTGACAAAACGAGCCGTTGAAAAGTTCATTTGGCGTCGATTAATATCCAGATGACTAATGAGAATGCCTGTATCAGATTGCCACAGGGTGGCGTTACCAGTGATATCGCTGGCAAAACTGAGTGAAGCTGAGTCATTAATTAGCACTTTCGTCACGCGTGAGCTCAACTGCCATTGTTGCTGTGGCTGGCCAGTTTGAGTTTGCCAAAGAATCACCTTGCCATCATTATCGCCACTTAATGCGCTGTTACCATCGGCACTAATTGAAACACTATTAACCTTTTCTTTGTGGGCTAAAAACTGGATGAGTCGCGATTTTTCTGGCGACAATGACATTACAGATCCATCGACTAAACCAACGAGTGTTTGCCCTGTATTGGCGATGGCGACACTTTGGGCATAAGAGGGTAATGACCACCATCCCACTGAAGAGCCATCGGTTAAGCGCCATATGGCTAAGGAATGGCTACTAATTGTTGCGGCATAAAGGTTATTAGCAGATATTGCAGTGTCAATAACATTACTGGTATTTTGTTGCTGCCCTTGGAACCACTGATAAGATAGGCTTGAATGGCTGAGGTCCCATACTTGTACTCCGTTATGGGCTGTGCTTACTAAGGCGATGGTGGCATCGTTTGACAAGCTTGCACTGTAACTGGCATCGGTCGTGATAACGTGTACTTGAGTTGGGCTAGGTTGGCATGCAGATAGCAGACCTGTTAGGACGAGTGTTGAACAAAAAAGCAGCATTGAAACGCGTGTCATGAACTTGCTCCTTGAATTATTGTCCTAAACCTTGTCATATAAGGTTTACCCAATGGTATAACCGTTTTAACTAGTATAAAGTGGCAAACGAACATGACCACTTAAACATCTCATTGATTGAATGTATTAAGGTTATTGTAACCACTAAAGGATGCTGAGGAAGCTTTAATGAAATCTATTTACAAATTATCGTTAGTTGCATTAGCCGTTGTTGGCCTTACTGCGTGTAATGAAGCACAAGACGTTGCTCAAAAGAAAGTTGAATTAACAACTGACGTTCAAAAAGAAGCATATAGTGTTGGTGGTTCAATTGGTAAGTACATGTCTGGCCACATTAAAGAACAAGAAGAATTAGGTTTTACTGTTGACCGTAATATGGTGATTAAAGGCTTTAGCGATGGCTTAGGCGAAGAAATGCTGTTAACAGAAGAAGAAATGCAGACTGTATTGCAAAATCTAGATAAAAAGTTAAATGACAAACGTTTAGAGCAAGCTGAAGCTTTAGCGGCTAAATCGATTGCTGAAGGCAAAAAATTCTTAGAAGAAAACAAAGCTAAAGAAGGCGTAACGACTACTGAGTCTGGTTTACAGTATGAAGTATTAGAGCCAGGTACCGGTGAGAAACCAGCAGCTGAAGATACTGTAGAAGTACATTATCGTGGCACGTTAATTGACGGTACTGAGTTTGATAGCTCTTATGCTCGTGGTGAAACGGCTAAGTTCCCATTAAACCGCGTTATTCCTGGTTGGACTGAAGGCGTGCAGTTAATGCCTGTAGGCGCTAAGTACAAGTTTGTTATCCCATCAGAACTTGCTTACGGTGAACGCGACACGGGTACTATTCCTGCTAATTCAACACTTGTTTTTGAAGTTGAATTGGTTTCAGTAGAAAAAGCACCGGCACCTGCTGCAGATGCTAAGTAATATCATCTATAGTTCAGTCGCTCAGTGATTGACATTTTGATAGTAAAAAGGACGCTTCGGCGTCCTTTTTGTTTACATTGAAGTTGGCTTGAAGGTGTTTATCTTAGATCTAAATAATTGCATCATTCAGTCTGCCAATGTTGCGCTATGTTAGGCGTATCAAATGTCGTAATACTGATGCCATGACGCCAATAATAGCGCTGATATAACAGAGACGCTTAATTTAATGATTGCCTAAGCTCACGAATAAATGCAAATGCCAGATTACCGTTAAATTATCGTCAGGTTATAGCCATTTTAAGCGGTAAAATAGGTACATTTGTAAGGCAATGAGTGCAAATAATCCACCACAGAATGCTGCAAAAGCCCAGTTTGATTCCGCACCAGGAATGCCACCAATATTGACGCCTAATAAACCGGTTAAAAATCCTAATGGCAGAAATACGGCCGAAATTAAAGATAAAAAATACAGTCTTTGATTCACTTGCTCGGATTGTTGCGATTGTAGTTCTTCTTGGGTGACGCTGGCGCGGTCGCGTATAGCATCCAGATCCTCAATTACTCGAATCAGCGTTTCATGTATTTCACGAAGACGGACTTTATCATTGTGATCAAATAATTCGCTGGTTTCTTGCAGCATACGAGAAAATGCTTCTCGTTGTGGCGCAAGGTAGCGACGCAACACTACGGTCTGTCTGCGCAATTCTGCAATGTCGGTGCGCAAGCTCTTGTTCACTTGAGTCACAACACGTTCTTCTAGTTCATCGAGCTGTTCTTCAAGCTTGCCAATAAACTCTACTTTGCGTTGCGTTAGGCGTTCGCAAATGGCCATGATAAACGCCGCGCTATCAATTGGGCCCTTACCTTGAACGATTGCATCGGCAACATCAATTACGGATTGTAGCTGGCGCTCGCAAGTTGAAATGATTTTGGATTCTTCAGCGTAGATCCGCACAGCAACCATGTCTTCAGGATCTGAGTTAGGATTTAAATTAACCCCACGCAGCGCCAATAAGATACCTTTGTCTGAGCTTAATACTCGCGGGCGAGTATCAGTAGCCAAGAGGGTATCCCTCTCAACTCTATCTAAGCCAGAGTTGAGGATCCATTTACGCGCTTTAGGTTCGCGGTAACGCAGATGTAGCCATAACAGACCATCAGCAGGTTGCCATTGTGCTATTTGTTCCTCAGTCAATGACTGGCCTGCATTGGGCCCCGTTAGCAACAAACTGTATATAAAACCATTATTCATTATAAGAGAGTCCATGTGATCACTATTGTCATAATTTACGCTACTTTTTAATCTTGCCCAAGTTTAAAGCAATCTTATAAAATGAAATCCTTTAGTTATCGTATATTTAACCATCAAACACATTATTCGGTCTGTTAACTAGCAGCGGAGTCGCCGATCATCGGTTAAAATAGAAAAAATACTAACAAAAAAGAGTTCTAGTATGGAATATCAATTTCGTCGTAACCGCCTAGAAGGCACGGTATTTGCTGAATTTAGTATGGATCATGAAGTGTTAGGCAGATGGTTTGCAGAAGAGCTTGGTGACGACAAGAGCAAAGCGATTCATATTCTAACGCAGATAGCATTAATCAAATCTGGGACCCTAAACCACATGCGAGATGTCGGTGGAGAATTAACCATCGATATTGACTCTGAGCAAGTGAGAGTATTTGCCAGTGTGATTGATTTTGAGGAAGAGCACTTATTAGAAGACTCTATGAGCCTGTACAATGCGGAATCTGAATCTTATTGTGGTCTTGAAGATTTTGAGTCAGTACTGGAGAGTTGGTTAGCATTTATTAACGATAAATAATCATGTCTTAATTCTCGTTGATGTTAACTAACAACAAAACCAAGTTTAAATGGCTTTGTTGTTAATTGTTAATGGTGATTTAAACTTTGATAGTGGGCTAATTATTAAGGTAGCGAACTGCCATTTCTGTCCGTGATTTTGCATTGGCTTTACGCAGTAAATTTTTAACGTGTACTTTGACCGTGCCCTCGCTGATGTGTAAATCCTCAGCGATCATTCGGTTACTTTTACCTTCTGCCAGTTGTTGTAATATTTGTAATTCGCGAGGGGTCAAGGTTTCTACCCAGCTGTTGTCGTCAATAGCGCTCTCTAATTCATAAAGATAAGCTTCTACTTCATTACTGATTACCCGATGGCCTAGCATGGCGTTTTTGAGTTGCTCTAACAATAAATCAGGCTCAGTGTCTTTGAGTAAATAACCATCGGCACCAGCGCGTAGCAGTCGAGTGACATCTTGTTTAGCATCAGAAACCGTTAAAATAACAATTCTTGCTGTCACTCCCTCTTGACGCATCGCATTAAGAGTATCAAGGCCAGACATGCCTTTCATGTTCAAATCGAGCAAAATAATATCGGGTTCATTTTCGGCCACAGCGGTTAGTGCTTCTAGTCCCGTGCCGGTTTCACCAAAAAGGCTGAAGTCACTGTCTGAGGTGATTAATTGGCAAATACCACGACGTAATAACGGATGGTCGTCGACAACAAGTACAGAATACGGCTTACCCATTTAAAGGCTCCTGTTGAGGTGGAAAGCTCAGCGTAACAGTAGTGCCACCAAGCTGGTTACTATTGAACGATACGATCCCATTCAGTTTGTTGGCGCGTTCATGCATGATACCAATACCAAAGTGTTGATCTCGTTCTACTAAATGTGTCACACCGATGCCATCATCACAAATTGAGATAGTAATCATGCCCTTGTCGGTTAACTGACAATCTATCACTATATGCTCAGGGGTAGCGTGTTTTATTGCATTTAATGTCGCTTCACGAATTAATTGCAAAATATGAATGTGCTGTTTTGCTTCAAGTAAGTGCGCTGATAGTTTGTAATTCAATTGGATATCAATTTGGCTTTGATGGCGTAACTGATCCAACATTACGTCGATAGCTTGCGGTAAATTAGGTTCTTTAATGGTTAACCTAAAGGTCGATAACAGTTCACGTAATTGAACATAAGCCGTACTGACACCTTCGTTTATCTCCATCAATTGGGCTTCTACTTCTGGGCTTCTACATGAGTCATTGAGGCTTTTGCGTAATAAACTGACTTGGATTTTTAAAAAAGATAATAATTGCCCAATTGAGTCGTGTAGTTCTCGGGCAATCACAGCACGCTCTTCGAGTAGCGCTAATTGTTGGCGTTGTTCAGATGCATTATGGATGGTAATAGAGCGCGTTAACATCATGGCGAAGTTTTCAAACAGTAATCGGTTAACTGGTCGATGAGATATCACATCCAAATAGCCCAATTGAGTCTTTTCTATTAATAATGGAAAGTGTAACGATTCAATCGGTAATTCATCTGGCCAGCCCCCTTCAGCCTTAATGATGTCTTTAGAGCCGTCATCATGTTCAATAACTAAGCGTAAATAGGATAAATTTTCATAATATTTCAATTGATTGATTGCTGATTGTAAGGCTTTATAGTCGAGTTTATTGGCATGTAACATGACAAGGTTGTCGTATAGAAACTTTAACTCGTTATTTGTGCGGGTCAATGCCAAGGTTTTTTCGTTGACTTGGTTTTCTAAATCTTCATATAAGCTGGCTAATTCAGCGGCAGTTTTTTGCAATGCATTACCTAAGGCGGTGAGTTCAATATAGTCCGTTTTAGGCATTTTAACTTTGAAGTTTCCTTTAGAGATTGTTGTGGAACTTTCTATCAATAATTGCAATGGCTTAACGACGCGCTTACGGGTAAATGCCACCGCAAAAAAAGCAATAATCAGTAAAATAGATAAACCAATAATTTGCCCAATAACCAGTAACTTTAATTTAAAGGCGGCGAACTGTTCCATGTTCAGCACTAAGGTATCAATGGTGTTAACAAAGTCGGTTAACGAAGCGGAGTATAGGCGGATGTTTCCTTCCTCAATATAGACTTTCATTACTTGCCACTTATGAATAACCAATACGTATTGGTCACGCATTTCTTTTGGGCTATACCATGCAAGCGAGCGTTTAAGCGCTTCAGAATTGAGTGTTGTTTCGAAATCAGCAATTTTTTCATCGATATTATGGCTGCCAATATTGGCGTCAAGCAATAGTCGGTAGCTTTGCATTCGTAGCGAGCCTGAGGCGTTTATTCCTCTGGCGTCTCCCAAGCTAAAAGTTAAACTGACGATGGAAAACACCGCTAAGCTTGATGACAATAAAATCACCACGAGCATTAAACTTAAAATGGTGGAGGTAAGGCTGCCACGAGTAAACATAAAGTCCTGCTGTCGATAACGGTAAGGGATTAAAAATAAGCAAAAGCCCAGTTTTATACCAGGTTCAATAGTGTGTTCTACATTAGGTGTCGCTTGAAAACATTAACAAGTTTGCAAAAGTGTGAAACACATCCTGTCTACATATTGATCTGGCGCAAACTTTAGTCTCTATACCCCATAAGAGGTATATTTAAAGCCGTTTTAAATAGCTAACTTTGTCTCTAGTGATGTCGTGATTATTAAATTAAATATAATGTAACACGGAGATGAAGGGTGATGAAGATGAACGCAAAATCAATTGCACTGAGTGCAGTGATTGCAGCCAGTTTTTTAGCCGCTGGCGCAATGGCTAGTGAGAAAACCGAACCTCGTAATGAAGTTTATAAGGATAAATTCTCAAAACAGTACGACAGCTGGCATGCTACTGATGAAAGCAAAGAAGTTGTCGATATGTTAGAAAAAGTACCTAGCCTAGTCGTGTTATGGGCGGGTTACGGTTTTGCTAAAGATTACAATGCACCTCGTGGTCATATGTATGCAGTAACTGACGTAACGAATACATTGCGTACTGGCGCACCAAAAAATGCACAAGATGGTCCAATGCCAATGGCCTGCTGGAGCTGTAAAAGCCCTGACGTACCACGGGTGATTGAAGAGCAAGGTGAAGATGGCTATTTCAGTGGTAAATGGGCTAAAGGTGGCCCAGAAATTGTCAATGTGCTCGGTTGTGCTGACTGTCATGAAAAAGGATCTTCAAAGTTACGCATGTCTCGTCCGTTTGCTGAGCGCGCTATGGCAACATTAAATACGCCATTTGATAAAGCTTCTCGTAAAGACAAGCAATCAATGGTGTGTGCTCAATGTCACGTTGAGTACTATTTCGAGAAAACAGCAGAACGTCCTGGTTTTGTTAAATTCCCTTGGGATATGGGTACCACAGTTGAGCAAATGGAAGTGTATTATGACAACATGGAGTTCTCTGATTGGACTCATGCCGTGTCAAAAACACCAATGTTAAAAGCGCAACATCCTGGTTATGAAACTTGGAAAATGGGCGTTCACGGTCAAAATAACGTGAGTTGTGTTGATTGTCATATGCCTAAAGTGACTAATGACAAAGGCCGCAAATTTACAGACCATAAAGTGGGTAACCCATTTGATCGCTTTGAAGAAACATGTGCCACTTGTCACAGTCAAAGCAAAGAGTTTATGGTCAATTTAGTGAATGAAAGCAAACAGAAAGCACAAGACTTAAAGGCACGTGTTGAAACTCAATTAGTAAAAGCTCACTTTGAAGCTAAAGCGGCGTGGGATGCTGGTGCAACTGAAGTTGAAATGAAGCCAATCCTAATGGATATTCGTCATTCACAGTGGCGTTGGGATTATGCCACTGCATCTCATGGTGCATCGTCTCATGCTCCTGCTGAAGTATTACGTATTTTAGGTACTTCATTGGATAAAGCTGCTGATGCTCGGGTTAAATTGGCTCAGTTATTAGGTGCTAAAGGAGTTAAACAACCAATTGCATATCCTGATACGTCAACTAAAGCGAAAGCGCAAGCAGCATTAGGCATGGACATGAAAACCATGAATGCTGAAAAAGCTGAATTCAAGAAAACACTTGTTCCTAAGTGGAAAGAAGAAGCTAAAAAGCGTGAGGCGACTTATAAATAACTGGTGTTGAACCTTAACGCTTTATGGTGTTATTAATCCTTAAATCATAAAAATAGCCCTCATTTGAGGGCTATTTTTTTATGTTCGCTCTAAAAACCTCTGGCTTAAGCCGTTGTTACTCGATGTGATAAAAGCCAGCTCAATAATTGCACTAAAATGATGCGCTGATGTTTGAGATGCACTTGAATGGTGCTTTTATGTTAACAAATAAAATGAAAAATAAAATAAAACTTATACATAACAGTGGTTTGAAAATGTGGCCTAATGATTGAATTAACTATTCAACAAATAAATAACAATTACATTTTTTCACACTTTTGGAGGTCGAGATGAAACTCGTCAGCGCTATCATCAAGCCATTTAAGTTGGATGATGTCCGTGAAGCCATTGCAGGCATGGGCATTGAAGGTATGACTGTTACTGAGGTAAAAGGCTTCGGACGTCAAAAAGGCCACACTGAGCTTTATCGTGGGGCAGAGTATCAAGTGGATTTTTTACCTAAAGTAAAATTAGAAATTGCGACCAAAGATGAAAACTTGGACATGCTTATTGAAGCGATTACCAGTGCTGCCCATACCGGCAAAATTGGTGATGGTAAAATATTTGTTACTGATTTAGAACAAGCGATCCGTATCCGTACGGGTGAACTTGATAACGAAGCATTATAGGAGACTGTTATGGAAGAGTTAACTCAATTAGGCCTAACGGTTACTGAATTACGTTTCGCACTAGATACATTTTATTTCCTTATCTCTGGCGCATTTGTGATGTGGATGGCCGCGGGTTTTGCCATGTTAGAAGCTGGCCTAGTCCGTTCAAAAAACACCACTGAAATTTTAACTAAAAACGTATGTTTATATGCAATCGCCTGTGTCATGTTTTTATTGGTTGGCTATAACATTATGTATGTAGACAATGTCGAAGGTGGCTTTATTCCTTCTTTTGGCACATTAATTGGTTCGCAAGCTGAAGGTGCAGACCATGCATTAGAGTCAGACTTTTTCTTCCAAGTGGTGTTTGTTGCTACTGCAATGTCGATTGTGTCTGGTGCCGTTGCTGAACGGATGAAATTGTGGTCTTTCTTAGTCTTCTCTATCGTAATGACAGCTGTAATTTATCCTGTCGAAGGCTACTGGACATGGGGCGGTGGATTCCTCTCTGAAGCGGGTTTTGTCGACTTTGCTGGTAGTGGTATTGTTCACATGGCTGGTGCGGCAGCAGCGATATCTGGTGTACTGCTTCTTGGTGCTCGTAAAGGTAAATACGGTGAAAATGGTCAAGTTCATCCAATTCCAGGATCTAACTTACCAATGGCAACCTTAGGTATGTTCATTTTATGGATGGGTTGGTTTGGCTTTAACGGTGGTTCACAACTGTTAGTTTCAGATGCTGAAAATGCCAGTGCAGTCGCTAAAATATTCGTAAATACTAACTCTGCCGCTGCTTTTGGTGCTATCTCAGCATTGATTGTGTGTAAAGTTGTCTGGGGCAAAGCTGACTTAACCATGATATTAAACGGTGCGTTAGCAGGATTAGTGGCTATTACTGCTGACCCGCTTTCACCTTCACTGTTAATGGCTGGTGTGATTGGCTTAGTGGCGGGCGCTGTTGTTATCTTCTCGGTTATCGCATTTGACCGAATTAAAATTGATGACCCAGTTGGCGCGATTTCGGTTCACGGTGTTGCTGGTTTCCTTGGGGTGATGTTAGTTCCATTATCAAATGCTGATGCTAGTTTTGGTAGCCAGTTATATGGTGCCGCCGTTATCTTTATTTGGGTCTTTAGCGCATCGTTACTTGTATGGTTTATATTAAAAATGACCATGGGTATTCGAGTAACAGAAGAAGAAGAGTACAACGGTATGGATGCTTCTGACTGTGGTGTTGATGCTTATCCTGAGTTTGTGAGTGTCAAAAGCGCTGGTTAAGTTAATTCTTTAATCTAAGTAAGATAAAAAAACAGAACCTTTAGGTTCTGTTTTTTTATGCATCCAATAAAATTCTCAACGCCGTTGTTGGGGAAAGCGAGTCAATGTGCTAGCGTGATATATTGGTATTTGGATGATAAAAACAGTGATGAGGTAACTATGATGCGAGCATGGGTAAACTTATTGATCGCGGCGATACTTTTTAGCTTGTTGTTTGGTGTCATGAGCCATGCTGGCACTGTTGTGGTGCGTCAATCATCTACGCCTTTTGATGCTTTTGCTGTTCGCGACCAATTGTTTCAACAGCACCAATGGCAAGAGCTGTTACGGCAGCAACAGCAGGTTACTATCCTACAATCGTTACCGATTGGATGCTTGGCGATAGCGTCACCGTTTAATTATTTTAGCTGTGGCCAACAATTTTATCGTCCCTATGACTATCAAGACACACAAGTGTTTATCCAAATTGATCCTCCTTTGAGTGACACCCCAGCTCAATAGCGAATGCCTTGGTATCAAACCTTATCTCAGTAGCTTTGGCTGAATAGGCAACTATTGACTATGCTTTTAGATAGCGTATTTCTATCTGAGGGCTGAATTATGTTCACTCGTCACTCAAAAAAGACAGCGGTTGATGCCTGTTACTATCATGACTATTTATCATTCAAATGGATTAAACTTCTACTCGTTACCTTACTTTTCGGTATGAGTGCTTGTCAGTCAACGCCATCTCCAAATCAAGCATTCAAGATTGCGAACTTATTTCATGATGAGCTATTTACGCCAATAGACACTGTGGAGGTTGATGATATTTATCGTTTACCTGAGCCATTTGTGGCTCAATTTAGGCGACAGTTTCAAGCGGATAATATGCTTCGTAGCCAGAGTATTATCGCCAATGAATGGTTAGCTCAGTATATTGGTGCTCAAGATGGTGGTTTTGAATACCGCGATAATGTTACTCATACCGCAAGTGAAACAGCGCTTAATCGCCAAGGTAATTGTATGTCTCTGGTGGTGTTATCGGCAGCTTTAGCTGATGTGTTAAATGTGCCTGTTGAGTTTTATGATATTGATATTGAACCCGTTTGGGATAGGCGTGGTGGTTTTTATTTAGTCAACGGTCACGTCAATTTGAGCCTGTTACCAGCGAAGGATTCTCATACTGTATTATTTAGGGGGACTGATATTTTGGTGGATTTCTTACCTGAACGTTCAGTTCGTGCTTACCATAAAAAAACAGTCAATAAGCGTCAATTAACCGCGATGTTTTATAACAATATAGCCGCGGAGGCATTGGTTGATGCTGATTATGATACCGCTTATTCACTGGTAAAAAAAAGTATTTTATTAGACCCGCAGTATGTAGCGGCAATCAATACAATAGCGGTTATTTATCGTCATAAAGGTTATGAAGCTGAGGCCGAATATGCATATCGGTTAGCGCTACAAGTTGACTCTCAAGATCTAACGACATTGTATAATTTAGCCTTAATTTTAGGGGAGCAAGGACGTCTACAAGAGTGGGCCGAGATACATAAGGTCCTTGAGTTAGCGAGAATTAATAATCCATTTTATTACTATGATATGGCTCAACAAGCGTATTTTGATAAGCAATATCAAGATGCACTGGTGTGGTATAAACGAGCTGTTGAAAAAGCGGATTATCGGCATGAATTTTATTTTGGCTTATCTCGAGCGTATTGGGCAACAGGTGAGGCAGGGCTTGCTGAGAAAAACCTTAAGCGTGCAATGGCCTTGAGCGATACCCTTCATAAACAAGGCTACCAAATGAAGTTGCAAGCAATGATGCAACACTAATTATTGCGAAGGTGTTTTAGTCTGTGGTTGATAATAGTTCTTTTCTGCAAGCTCGAGTATGTCTTGATAACGATTTGATTGTTTGAGTGAAGTAATTGCGCTATCAATTTCCTCAGCCGTTATTTTATCATGACAGGCAATTTTTCGTTGGGCAGGTTCAAACAGTGAGACTTCTGTTACTGCAACACTCGTATCGAGTTTTGATGCGAGTAAATAGCGATAATATTCAAATATCCGCCTTTCTAGAACGATGACTTGTACATAACCATTAAACAGCATCACAACTTGGCTTTTTTGATTGGTAATCTCACTAAAATGAGGATTGCCGTTGGCAATATCTTTAAATTTATTACCTAAATATTGTTTTGAATTTTGAAAGCCTAAAACGGACAAGGTATTGAGATCACTTATTTTTTCTATATTAAGATTGTTTTTTGATAAGTAGAATGCGCTATTTTTATATTCAATCAAGCTTTGGGTATAAAATAAACCTGCAACATTGTCTGGCGTATTAATCATGCAGTCGATTTTATGGGTTCTAACTAAGCGTTGCGCACGTAAATTTGGTGCATGAACAATTTCTTTAATAGCAATGTTTTTACTGTCGAGGGCGGCTTTTAATAGATCATATTGCACACCAATCTCTTCATCAGCAAAGAAATACGGAGCAATACTATCACTGGTTGAAAAACTAATGCTGTCGGTCATTAGCGGCGATTGTTCATTCTTGTTCAGCGCGTTCAATTTATCTGATAGGGGGACATTTTCTATTGGGGATAATAAAGTGGCAGATAAGGGTCTACAAAAAACTAATAATAAGTTAAATAAACAGATAGAAAAAACGATATTGCTTTTCAATGGTTAGTCTCCTCAGGAGATACTGCTTAGTGTTAAATAGATCATCATCCTTGTGTTGATTCATGGTAATAACCAAAGTAAAGCACATTAACATCATGAGTACACTTTGATTATAAGACAAGTTATCTTTAGCGTCATTGAATATAAAAAAATCATCAAATAGCCTTACTTAATACTCCGTTTATACCAAGGTCCTGTCGGATCATCAGTCATTGTTTTAGCGTATTGCTAACGAATCAATTTTTATTGTCTCTTTTATCGGCCCAGATGAGTAATACTTGATTGATTTGTCGATAAATACTGGTTAAATTGAAGATTCTTATTCATTTTCTCGATGGTTTTTTATCATTTCTTAATGGATTGTATCAGCTGATTTAGCCTTATATTAAATCAGATAAATTATATGTTTTGCCGGAGTTGTAACCACTATGCATTATCAAAATGACGATATTCGTATCGATGAAATAAAAGAATTGCTACCTCCAATTGCGATTCTAGAGCGATTTCCGGCAACCGAACATGCATCAACAACCGTTTTCAATGCACGTAACAGTATTCATAATATTTTAGCGCGTAAAGATGATCGCATCTTGGTGGTGATTGGCCCTTGTTCAATCCATGATCCTGTTGCCGCGTTAGAATATGGTCAACGCTTGGTTAAGTTACGTCAGCAGTATAAAGATCAGCTTGAAATTGTTATGCGAGTGTACTTTGAAAAGCCGAGAACAACGGTTGGTTGGAAGGGGTTAATCAATGATCCTTATATGGATAACAGTTTTCAATTAAATGATGGCTTACGCACTGCTCGTAAACTATTAGTTGATTTGAACGATGCTGGTATCCCAACCGCGGGTGAGTTTTTAGATATGATAACACCTCAATATGTTGCCGATATGATGTGTTGGGGCGCTATTGGGGCACGCACGACTGAGTCGCAAGTTCACAGAGAGCTATCATCAGGTCTTTCTTGCCCAGTCGGGTTTAAAAATGGTACCGACGGTACCATTAAGGTGGCCATTGATGCGATTGGGGCTGCTAATGCTCCACATCATTTCTTATCGGTGACTAAGTTTGGCCATTCGGCTATTGTCTCCACTAAAGGTAATCCTGATTGTCATATTATTCTACGCGGTGGACGCACTCCCAATTATAGCGCTGAACATGTAGTTGATATTGCTCAGCAGCTGACTAAATCAGAATTGCTTGATAACATTATGATCGATTTTAGCCACGCCAATAGCAGTAAAGATTATAAAAAGCAGATGATGGTTGCTGAAGATGTGGCAGGGCAAATATCTCAAGGAAATTATGCTATTTTTGGTGTAATGGTCGAAAGCCATTTAGTTGAAGGGCGTCAAGATTTAATTGAAGGCAGTGCTCTGTGTTACGGGCAAAGTATTACTGATGCTTGTATAGGATGGGATGACACTGAGACGCTGCTAGCGACATTAAATCAAAGTGTCCTGAACCGTCGCCAAGCATAAAGTGAGTGTAAACTGACGTAAAAATAAGGCGCTAAATGCGCCTTATTTTTTTATACCTTGTACTAAGTATTCATTGGCCTTAGCTAAACTGCCAAAAGCCGATATTAGATTATCACGGCCTTTTTCTTGCAACTCAGGGTTACCTGATTCAATCATCATCCATACCCATGTTTGTATTCGTTGTAATGGTGGGTACTGAATTTTTGAATTCTCCAACATAAAGTATCCTTTAAACTCGTAAATCGTTGTTTGTTTACTATCAAACAAGCATTTTTATGTAACCAAAGAATAACAAATTCTGCTTACAGAAATAACTCAATTTAGATTAAAAAAGCTTAAAAGGGCTAAAAAAGTTTGAAATATAGTATTTATGACTAATGCGGATCCTATAAATATACTACTAAAGTGCTATCTACGTACTACTTACATGCGATTACCCCCCCCTTTTATGATCCTGGTGAGTTTGCCGTTATTACATCGTAATGTAAGCAATGTCTGATAAGAAAATGGCATATAATAAGACAATCAATATTAGATCGTCGTAAACTGCCTAGCAGCGGTAAATAACTGGAGCATAAATGAGACCTTCTGCGTATTTTGAAGGCCCGGTAGGGAAGTTAAATTGGCATGTTTTACGCCTGTTATGGCCATATTTACTAGAATTTAAAGCGCGCGTGATTTTGGCTATGATTTGTTTAGTGGTTGCTAAGCTCGCCAGTGTTGCATTGCCATTTCTTTTGAAAGAATTAGTCGATACCTTAGATAAACAATCTCCGGCCCAGCTTATTGCAGTCCCGGTTGGCTTGGTATTAGCTTATGGCGCGGTTCGTTTACTCAATGTCATTATTGGTGAGGTTCGTGACACCTTATTTGGCCGAGTCACCGAACGTGCTATCCGTCGTCTTGGGCGGGCGGTATTTGAACATTTGCATCGACTCGATCTTGATTTTCACTTAGATCGTCGCACCGGTGGCTTATCCCGCGACATTGAACGTGGCACCAGTGGTGTCAATTTTTTAATGCGTTTTATGGTATTTAATATCGTACCAACCCTGCTTGAGATTATGCTTGTTATTGGGGTCTTCTTTTATAATTATGGCATCAGTTTTGCGCTGATAACCTTAGTTTCTGTTGTAGCTTATATTGGTTATTCTATCGTAGCGACTGAGTGGCGCACCGGTTATGTTCGTGATGCTGCCCGAGCTGACTCGCTGGCCAATACTCGTTCAGTGGATAGCTTGTTAAATTATGAAACCGTAAAATATTTTAATAACGAAGAATTTGAGTCACAACGATATGACTCTGCACTTGAGCAATGGGAAGTGGCAAAACGAAAAAATCGTTTATCATTGTTTGCCCTAAACGGTGGTCAAGCGTTAATTATCGCTGTGGCTATGACAGCTATGATGGCATTAGCGGCTTATGAAGTAAGCCAGGGCTCAATGACTATTGGTGACTTTGTGTTAATTAATGCATTTATGATGCAGTTGTTTATTCCGTTAAATTTCTTAGGGTTTGTTTATCGTGAGATCCGCGGTGCATTAGCCAATATTGAGCGTATGTTTGATATTTTAGACAAACAACCACAAGTATTAGATTCGGATGATGCTATTGAGATTAGCCCAACGATTGGGACGATAAAGTTTACCGATGTGAGTTTTCAATACGACCAACGCCCTATTTTGAACAGTGTTAGCTTCGAGGTGCCAGCAGGGAAAAAAATTGCTGTAGTCGGTGACAGTGGCGCGGGTAAATCAACTATTATTAAATTGCTATTCCGCTTTTATGATGTTGCTAGTGGTGCAATCACTATTGATGGCATTGATGTGCGTCACTTTAGCCAGCAAGCTTTGCGAAGAGCTATTGCTGTTGTCCCGCAAGATACCGTGTTATTCAATGATTCTATTTACGAAAATATTCGCTATGGTCGTGCCGATGCGACTCATGATGAGATTGTCGCAGCAGTTAAGCTAGCGCATTTGAGCGACTTTATTGAATCATTACCAGATAAAGGCAATACCAAAGTGGGGGAGAGAGGTTTAAAGCTCTCAGGTGGAGAAAAACAACGAGTTGCTATTGCTCGAGCTGTGTTGAAGGGCTCGCCCATCCTAGTGTTTGATGAAGCAACATCGTCTCTCGACTCACGATCTGAGCAAGCGATTCTCAGCGCGCTCAGAGATGCTGCTAAAGGACACACAAGTTTAGTGGTGGCCCATCGTTTATCGACCATTATTGATGCCGACCAAATAGTAGTATTGAGTAAAGGTAAGATTGTTGAGCATGGTACTCATGTCAGTTTGTTAGCTAAACAAGGTCTTTATGCACGACTTTGGCATATTCAACATGAACAAAAAAATCTGCCACATGCCTAGTGGACGTTGCTATGTTGCTAGGTGATATAAAAGAATAAAATACCGAAGTTGCTGTTTTTCATTTATGCTTTATTGACTATGAGTAAGGCTTATACAGCATTTAAGTTTTACATAAATGGCCGCTATTTATAACGCTAAACGCTATAATTGAATACTTAAGCAGCAAAGAATAGCGCGTAAACTGACTTGTTAGATCTATCGTGACTGAAATTTTTGACGGCAGTGATCAACGCAGTTAATCTATAGTCCGACTTATGGTGTATTATCCCCAGATAGCTATACTTTTCAATCAATTGGATTTTATTAAAGGTGCGAATTCGTGTATGGAGGTGACTTGTGCATAATATTGCGTTAATTGCGGCGCTAGAAGGCACCCGACATCAAGTGACAACTGATTGGTTTGCTATTATGGCAATGCTAAAAGGGCGTAACATGTCTGATGATGCGATTAAAATAGTCTACAACGATTTGTGTGCCGGTTTAAGAGTGACGACTCGTGGAGTGACTCTCGCGAAGGCAATGGACAGCGACTTGGATAAGAGCAATATATCAATCTAGCCATCCCACAATACAATTCCCATGTACTTTGGGATTAATCGAGTGTAATAAAATCATATTCTAGTAGCGGCTGTTATCACAGCTGCAGTATTGGCTTTGGCTTAAGTGGATTTCATTTAATGCTCAAAGAGGATTAATCGCTAAATGAGATTTTCTGGATAATGTAAGGACAAGAGGATTGGCTGAAACAATGGTTTAGTAGAGAGTATAACGATGACTGGCTTATTTTTTTTGCCAATTAATACACACCATTTTTATCAATGCTGCTGGAGACGGATCGAGAGTTAAGCATTTAATTTTTCCTTGCTCAAAACACACTAGCTCGCCTTCGATTTCTGTCATTCGATTACAGTTTTTACAGCTTAAACTTAAGCTTTTGACATTTAGATCAACATTAAGATCTACTGCATTCTTTTTGATATTCAACATGAAATCCTTCTGTTTGATTTCGCTTTAAAATCACACTAAGACCGCTTACTGTGACAAACATCAAATTTTATTATACACCCTTTAATCATATTCGGCAAAGTAATCGCGCGTAGCGAACCCCAGTAGTTTACTGGGGTTGATGCGCTTCTCTACTGCATATGACGGTAATGATTATCAAGGGTGACTGCAACTCCAGACGATTGCACTATTCGAGCGTGATGACGGGTTAAATACCTTGGGTCCGTTACGCCACAAGAGTGGGCAATCATGGTTAAATCATAATGTAAGAAATGATTGTAGTTTGCCACTCGCACAGATTTATCTTTAGGATCTAAGCCTTTTTGCAGACGGATATTATGGGTTGTAATACCTGTTGGGCAGGTGTCTCTGTTGCACTGTAGTGACTGAATGCAACCCAAGGCAAACATATTGCCGCGAGCTGAAGCAATAAAGTCTGCGCCAGTGGCCAATGCCCAAGCTACATAAGATGGCATAATCATTTTACCCGTTGCGATGACTTTAATGCGTTGCTTAAAGCCGCGTTGATTCAATAAATCAACCAGAGACGGCAAGCTTTGCCTTAGTGGTAATCCAACGTTGTCCATTAATGCCTGTGGCGCTGCACCAGTGCCGCCATCTGAGCTGTCCAAAGTAAAAAAATCTGGGGCATATTCTATCCCACGTTGCTCAATTTCATCCAAAAACTCTGTTACCCAAGACATATCGCCTAATACAGCCTTAATGCCAGTTGGTTTACCGGTAATGTCTCTTACTTGATTTATCATATCGACAATGTCAGCAACATTGTGTAATTCAATATGGCCATTAGGGCTAATTGAGTCGTGTCCTGCAGGAATACCGCGAATGGCTGCAATTTCTTTGGTCACTTTTACTGCAGGTAAAATCCCTCCTTTCCCTGGCTTAGCGCCCTGGCTCAACTTAATTTCAAACATTTTAACTTCAGGGTGGGCTGCTATATCGCTGAGTTTTTGAGGATCTAAATGGCCTTGTTCGTCTCGGACACCATATTTGGCTGTCCCGATTTGAAACACTAAGTCACAATGACCTTTAAGATGATACGGGCTTAATCCTCCCTCACCAGTATTGAGCCAGCAACCTGCTTTCGCTGCACCATGAGATAGCGCCGTTATCGCTGGTCGAGATAATGCACCAAAGCTCATTGCTGAAATATGGCAAATTTTACTGGTTGTGTAAGGATGGGTGCAATCTGGACCAATGGTTACGTCTATTGTCTTGTGAGAGTCATGATCGCTGACCGGAAAGGCTGAGTTCATGAACATCACTGAACCGGGTTTATCTAGAACTTGTGTTGATCCAAATGCAATTGTACGGTCAACATTTTTTGCTGCGCGATATACCCAATTGCGCTCGGCACGGTTAAATGGCAGTTCTTCACGATCTTGAGAAAAAAAGTATTGTCTAAAAAACTCACCCTGTTTTTCAAATATATATCGAAAGCGACCGATAACAGGGTAATTATGGCGTATGGCTTGTTTTGTTTGCCATTTATCAGCAATAAACATGTAAATGACCGCAATCAGTAATAGCCAAAATAACACTAAGAAAAGACCAGAGAAGATATCCATTCCCCATATAAACCAATGTTGTTGCGGCATATTATTGTCCTTAAATTGAATCTAGTACTGTGTGTTTATTCGCGGTAATTTAGTCGCAGTAATGATAGTAAGTGAGTCTGGTTAATTAACCATATTAGCAATACCAAATATAATCTCACTATATCGTTTATTTTTTCTGCTTGCTATCTAACTGCTTTGTTTTAAAACGAAGAGGCATTTATGGTCATTATTGCAGTGAATTAAATCGTATATTTATTTCATTATGACTTCAGGTATGCATTTTTTGGTCGATAATTAAGCTATCCGTTACTTTAAATAAGACACTATTATGGACATTAAAAGCGCAGCGCCCTCAAATGTGAAGGGACGAGAAAACAACAATACTCCAACCAGTGAAGCGAATGCTTCAACTCAAAATAAAGCTAATAATACGAGTTCAGCGGTAAATTCATCAGCTAAAGTATCAGTGAGTCAACTGAGTCGTCAAATGATGAACAACAGTATTCTTGCCGCACAGGAAGAAGTGAGTATTTCTGCGGGTGACAAGTCTATGGCGTTGCTTTATCGCGCCGCAATTGAAGCCATTAACCAAGAACTTGCCCCTACGCTTGGAGATAACGCAATTCAGAAGGGCGTTGATAGCGGAGTGGATTACTCACCAGAGGCAACAGCTGATCGCATTGTGAGCTTTGCCACAAATTTTTTCTCTATTCACCAACAACAAAATAAATCTATGGGACTAGATGAGCAAGTTAATAGTTTTATGCTCAAAATTGGTGATGCCATAGATCAAGGCTTTAAAGAGGCTAGCGATATATTGTCTGGTTTAAAGGTGTTAGAAGGTGATATAGCCGCTGGTGTGGATAAAACATATGAACTGATACAGCAAGGGTTAGCGCAATTTAAGCAAGATAAGCTTGCTAAAGATGAATCACAAAGCGTGACTCAAGCGACGTAGTCTCTTATGATTAAGATTGGCTCTCAGTGAAAGGATCGTGACTATGTGGACTACGGGTAAAGTAATTGAACGCATTGATTGGAATGACAAATTATTTTCACTGCGGATCAAAGCTGATGTCGAACCTTTTATCGCTGGTCAGTTTATAAAGCTCAGCCAAATACGAGATGAAAAGCGTGTTGCTCGTGCATATTCACTGGTGAATCCCCCTGGTAAGGACTATGTCGAAGTGCTTGCTGTTGCGGTAGAGGACGGGCTGCTGTCTCCAGATCTACAAGCATTAACCCCTGGAGACTCTATTGAAGTGACGTCTAAAGCAACAGGGTTTATGACTCTAGACGAGGTGCCAAATGGTGCTTTGCAAGGTAAACATTTGTGGTTTTTTGCCACAGGCACCGCAGTCGGACCTTTTATCTCAATGCTGGCAACTGATGGGCCTTGGCAACGTTTTGAAAAGGTCGTGCTCGTTTATGGTGTTCGCCTTGGTGAAGATCTTGCTTATTTAGAGACCATCCAGCAGTTTATTGAACTGCATCCACAGCAGTTTGTATTTATTCCTATTGTGACCCGTGAAAATTATCCTAATGCTTTATCATGTCGTATTCCCGATGGTATTAGCAGCGGATTAATTGAACAGAAAGCGGGGTTAGGGATAAATGCTGAGCATTCTCAAGTGATGATCTGCGGTAACCCTGGCATGATAACGGATGCTCAAATTGCTTTAGTGGAAAAAGGATTAGCAAAAAATCTTCGACGCGCTCCTGGGCAAATAACAGTCGAAAAATATTGGTAATAGCATCAATCCTAACCAATAATGCCGTGATGGCAGAGCCTCAACAGTGCTCACTGATTTTTGTGGTCATTGCTTCCCCCGCTTGAAAATTCACTGCCCCGAGTGAAACAGCACTTGCTCCTTTGAAGATGATCACTTACCCTATCGCAATTGATAACCATTATCAATCGCGTCGGCGATGGCGCAATATTGTTTCAATTAGGGAGCGTTGATTAATGAAATTGCTAAAAAGTGTCGCATTATTAGGTTTGGCTTGTGTGGCTTCTTCGGTCAGTGCCGCAGAGGCATTAACGGTTTATTCTTATCGCCAAGCTTTCCTGATTGAGCCCATTGTTGAAAAATTTACCCAACAAAGTGGTATCGACGTTAATGTCGTATTTGCTAAAGATGGCATTGCTGAACGGATAGCGCGTGAAGGTCGTTTATCCCCTGCTGACGTAGTGCTGACATCAGACTTTTCTCGCTTGATGGAGTTGGTGGATAAAGATCTTGTTTCACCGGTCCAAAGCAACATTATCGACCATAATATTCCGTCTCAATATCGCTCACAACAACATAATTGGTTTGCACTCACTATGCGGGTGCGTAATTTATATTCTTCTAAAGATCGTACTGGTAAAATTGATATTGATTACGAGGACTTAGCCTTAGCTGAATTCAAAGGTAAAATTTGTACTCGCAGTGGTAAACACCCTTATAACGTCGCATTAGTAGCCTCAATGATCGCTCATGATGGTGAAGCGAAAACGAAAACCTGGCTACAAGGGGTCAAAGCTAATTTAGCCCGTAAGCCTCAGGGTAATGATCGTGATCAAGTACTAGCCGTTAAAGAAGGCTTGTGTGATATCGCTATCGGTAACAGCTATTACTACGGCAATATGTTAATGGATAAAAACCAGAAAAGCTGGGCACAAGCTGTCGATATTAATTTTCCTAATCAAAAGAACCGTGGTGCTCATGTCAACGTATCAGGAATGGCATTAGCCAAACATGCTCCTCATAAAGACAATGCCATTAAATTAATGGAATTCCTTACCTCAGATGTCGCGCAAAAAATGTATGCTGAAGTGAACATGGAATATCCGGTAAAGGCTGATGTGGCTCCGTCTGAATTAGTGGCCTCATGGGGTGATTTTAAGGCCGACAGCTTACCGATTTATAAGTTGGCAGAATACCACCAAGAGGCAGTTAAATTACTCGACGAAGTGAAATTTGACCTGTAATTATGGCGATCCTCAATAGACGATCAACCTCCAAGCCAAGCGCACGTAACCATTTTTAGCGCACTATTGCTACGATTAATAGTATTGATAAAATGAGTTGGGTGCGCTGAGTTAACTCGGTATTATTTATGATTTTAGGCCTAACCAGAGGCTGGTCGCTTACTGGTTATTTTATCGCGGTAATATTAATATTGCCGCTGATTGCCTTAATAGTGCAATCCACTCTTCCTGACGAAGCTGTATTTAGCCATTTATTTAATACAGTGTTGCCGACATACATAGCCAATAGCTTATTACTGATGTTGTTGGTTGGGCTCGGCTCGCTGCTATTAGCTATTCCTGCTGCGTGGGTAATTGCCCGCTGCGACTTTCCTTTTCGACGATACTTTCAGTGGCTATTACTGCTTCCATTAGCCATGCCAGCTTATATTGTTGCTTATGTTTATACTGATATGCTCGATTATGCCGGCCCAGTGCAACGTACACTAAGGCATTGGTTTGAATGGCAATCACCCCATGATTATTATTTCCCCGCGATACGCAGCCTCGGTGGAGCGGCAATAATACTGTCGTTAGTACTATTCCCTTATATTTACTTATTAGCCCGCACCGCTTTTATGGAGCAATCATCAAGTTTATTGTATGCATCA
The DNA here is from genome assembly GCF_009994065.1 of Shewanella vesiculosa. Taxonomy (NCBI): domain Bacteria; kingdom Pseudomonadati; phylum Pseudomonadota; class Gammaproteobacteria; order Alteromonadales; family Shewanellaceae; genus Shewanella; species Shewanella vesiculosa. Next base: position 43,575 of record NZ_JAACSD010000004.1, on the reverse strand, counting down.
CGGGTAATGGGGTGCAGTCCGTGGCGCAGTTTTTGGCGACTGGCATTACCCATGGCAAGGCCTGCTTTAGCTGTTGGCGTTGCCCTAGTGGCTATGGAAACCGCAGCAGACTTTGCCACTGTAAGCTATTTTGCCGTTCCTACTCTAACCACAGCCGTTTACGACACATGGCTTGGCTATGGCAGTTTAACGGCTGCCGCTAAATTATCGGCAATTATGTTGCTGGTGGTGTTCTCTATGATAGGTGTTGAACGATTTGCCCGTCGCAAACAACAATTATTTCAAAAACAATCATCCTTCAATGAAGCCGATCGATATGTGTTGTCATCAACTAAGGCGTGGATTGCGCTAGGCTACTGCACTTTATTGTTATTTCTTGCCTTCTTGCTGCCTTTTACCGTGTTATGTGTTTATGCCATTGATTATTTTAACGAGAGTTGGGATACACGTTTTTGGCAATATAGCCTTAACAGCTTATACATTGCCGCTATCGTGAGTGCCGTGTGTATGCTGTTATCACTGATATTGATGTTTGTCCGTCGAGTCAGTCCGCGTAAAAGTGATTATCTTCCTTCTAGACTCAGTTCTACTGGTTATGCATTGCCGGGCACAGTCCTAGCAATTGGTGTTTTGGTTCCACTGACATTTATTGATTTTGCGATTAACGATGTTTACGATTGGCTGGGTGAACGTGGACCGGGATTGTTATTGACCGGCAGCGTGTTCGCTCTGATTTTTGCTTTTTGTGTACGTTTTATTGCCATATCTATCGGTAGTTTAGAGAACAGTTATAAGCGCATTTCGCCTTCTTTGGACATGGCATGTATTACCTTGGGGCAAACCCCATTGCAACTGCTTTGGCGGGTTCATTTACCGTTATTGCGTAAAGGGATTTTTGCCGGAGCATTGTTGGTGTTTATTGAAAGTATGAAAGAGTTGCCCGCAGCATTATTATTACGCCCCATCGGATTTGAAAACTTAGCCACTTATGTGTTTCAGTTTGTTTCAGATGAAAAACTTGAACACGGTGCATTAGCCGCGATTGTTATTGTGTTAGTCGGGCTTGTTCCATTGATTTATCTTAATCGCTCCTTGGAGCAACAAGGCTAATTATGTCAACCTTAACCATTGAAAATATCTGTAGTGATTATCAAGGTCAAGTGATTTTGCGTCATTTAGATCTTACCTTGCAGCAAGGCGAAATTGTCGCATTATTAGGCCCCAGTGGTTGCGGAAAAACCACACTGCTGCGCGTGATTGCAGGTTTGCAAACCATTAGCCAAGGCAGTATCAGTATTAGTGGCCAGGTGATGAGCAGTGATGACGTGTTTGTTGCCAGTGAGCAACGTGGTGTCGGGATGATTTTTCAGGACTATGCTTTATTTCCACATTTAACCGTGGCGGATAATATTTTATTTGGCGTTAAAAATCTTAATGCAAAGGAGCGCCTTACTCGGTTGGATGAGATGCTTGAGCTGGTTAAATTAACTGGCTTGTCATCTCGTTATCCTCATGAATTATCTGGCGGACAGCAGCAGCGAGTTTCAATTGCGCGAGCCTTAGCATATCAACCTGAATTATTATTACTTGATGAACCTTTTTCCAATATTGATGCGCAAGTACGTAACGAGATGATGCTGGAAATTCGTGCCATATTAAAAAAGCGAAATGTGAGTGCGGTGTTTGTGACACACAGTAAAGATGAGGCATTTGTCTTTGCAGATAAGCTGGCATTATTTAAAGATGGCGCCATTATTCAACATGGTAAAGCGGAAACCTTATACCGTTCGCCAAAAGAGCGCTACGTGGCTGATTTCCTCGGCGCGGGTAATTATTTACCGGTTACTGTAACCACGAGTTATCAAGTTGATTATGCTCTTGGAAATCTTAATAGTACTGAAAAAATACCTTGGCCGATTGGAAGCCAAGGGCAAGTATTATTACGACCGCAGCAAATTGAAGTTCATCCTAATACCAATGGTCTTGGCTGCATTGTTGAAAGGCATTTTTTGGGTACTGTATGCCATTATCAAGTGAAAGTTGGCGCTGATATCTTGGATGTAAGCAGTCAATCAACGACACTAATACCTGGCCAACGAGTTGATATTCACATTGCGCCACATCCGCTAGTCATTTTTAATTAACGATTGCTATGGTCATCTTAATGTGGAGCATAATTGTTAACATCAGACTTGAATCATAACCTGTTATAAAACCGTTTACTGTCTAGCCCACTGTGCTGCTTTAATTTAAAATACACCATTACTTGCAGCATGCAGTCATAAAAGTGTGGGTCTGTTAATCAAATAAATGACAAGTTTGAGAGTCAATAAGCTCAATATTATGATTTCGGCTAACGAAGAATATCCTATAACTTGAGTTGAGTGAGCCATCTATTAAAACAGCTGTTCAATCTTTTACTTGAGAGAATATGAGTGCAATAGGTGATACAAATCAGCTAAATGTGAGTACACTTCAAGTAATTTATATTTGATTAAGATAAGCTCATTGTTAGTTAATCATTAGCTAAACTAAGACGATATGTGAATCGCTCTCTAATGAGTTCAATGCGTTAAATTATCACCATTTAGGCCGACATTTAGTATTAAGGTGGATCAAGTTAATATGGATAACCAAGCTATGCCTCGTGAACAGTTAGGGATTTGCGCAGAAGGTAATTTACACAGTGTGTACCTGATGTTTAATGCCAATGATGGTGTTGAAGATCAGTTACGTCCATCTATTGCTAATGTGGCGCAATACATCTATGAGCTCACAGATCAATATGCAGACAGTGCTTTTAATGGCTTTGTCGGTATTGGTGCTAATTTTTGGGATACCTTTTATCCTGATGCGCGCCCAGCATTATTAAAACCTTTTCCTGCTATGAATGAAGGTATTCGTGATGCACCTGCAATGGAATATGATCTGTTTATTCATATTCGTTGTGACCGTTACGATATTTTACATCTTGTCGCAAATGAGATTAATCAAATGTTTGAAGATTTGGTTGAGCTAGTTGATGAAGAGCGTGGTTTCCGTTTTATGGACAGCCGTGATTTAACCGGTTTTGTTGATGGTACCGAAAACCCTAAGGGGCGCCATCGTCAAGAGGTTGCATTGGTTGGTAATGAAGATAAAGCGTTTGCCTCTGGTAGTTATGTTCATGTACAAAAATACATGCATAACTTAAGTAAATGGCATCGTTTACCACTGAAAAAACAAGAAGATATTTTTGGTCGAACTAAAGTTGATGATATTGAATATGAGTCAGAAGATAAGCCACTAACCAGCCATACCAAGCGAGTTAATTTAAAAGATGCGCAAGGTAATCCATTAGAAATCCTGCGTCAAAGCATGCCTTATGGTTCGATTCGAGAGCAAGGGCTGATTTTTATTTCTGTGTGCCGCACTCCAGAACATTTTGAACAAATGCTTCGCAGTATGGTGCACGGTGATGGCCATGGAAATCATGATCATTTAATGTTATTTACCAAAGCGTTGACCGGATCATCATTCTTTGTGCCATCATTAGATTTTTTAACTCAATTCGATGATGCGTAACCACCCGCGTTAAGCAAAAAAAAGCAATGCCATGGCATTGCTTTTTTTATAGTGATATTTTATTCACTATAATTGAATAAAGATCTAACGGTCTCTAAGGTATCATCAATAGTTTTTATACTTGCAGGGCAAATGAAAATCGTATCATCGCCAGCAATGGTACCTAATATCCCTTCAGGTTTACCTATTGAATCCAGCAAACGAGCAATTAATTGTGCTGCACCTGGACTGGTTCTTACCACTATCATGGCTTGGTTATGATCAACATCTAGCACTAAATTCTTAACTGGGCTACCCGCAGTTGGAACGCCTAGCTCTGCAGGGAGGCAATAGACCATTTCTTGCTTGGCGTTACGAGTACGAACAGCACCAAATTTGCTGAGCATACGCGATACTTTAGATTGATTAATATTACCGAATCCTTCGGTTTGAAGCGCATTAACAATCTCGCTCTGGCTTCCAAAACGTTCTTCTTTGAGAATCGATTTAAAAGTTCGTACGAGCTCATCCTGATTTCTTGTCGCTGGCATAATGATATTTCATCTTATATTTGTTATTCAAAAATCTAGCACATTTTGAATAGATTGACTTATTAAGTCAAGAAAAAATCAAATTTATTGAATAAAAATTCATTTTGTCGTGGAACTTTAAGCTGACACTTGTGTTAGTTCTGTGACTCATTTAAGCAATAAATGATTAAGATAATGGCGATGATTGTCTTGTCAGTACCAATAGGGTATCACCCTTTTCTGACAATAGATTAAGTTTTCCTTTTGAGAAATCAATTTGTTGTACTAATGAAATAGCTTGCATCAACTCGGCTTCTTGGCTCATAAAGCTGTCAACGCAGGCTTTCATGGTAGTGCCTGCTGGTGCCAGCTGTAAAAAGTTACCTTGCTGGGCATAACTGCCAAAAAACTGATTACAACTGTTGTTACCTGTTAACTCGCCATCTGCGGCAAAAACTAACGTTGCAGGACTATTATTAATGGTTGGAGTGTCGAGGACGGTGTCGACATGCCAAGTACCAATTAATTGTTCATTTGAGACAGTGGCCGATGGACTTTGGCAAGCACTAAGGCCTATAACTATAACTGCGGCGCCGAGAATATGCTTTATCATGCTGAGAGGGTTCCAAATACGAAAAAATTGGCGTTATTCTACTACTTGAGCATTAATAAAAGAGTAAATAATTGTCAGTTTTTGGATTAATGAACATTATTTAACGAACTAAAGAGAGTCAAATGATTAAATTAGTCAAAGTGTTGCATATCATCGGCTTAATTATGTTGCTGGTGGGCGTAGGCTTATATTGGCAAAGCGATATAGGTCAGCAAGTCAGTGGTATGTTGGTGATTGCATTGCTCATTGGCGTAGGAACATTAATTATGTCTCCGCTGCCTGTTGCGCTAGTGATAGAATGGGCCAAGAAGCAATCTCCCCATTCAGATCCAAAGGAATAATCATTGTCATTTATTATCCGTAAGGCGTTATTCACCGATGTTACTGCCATTGTGCAGTTAGAGCGTGCTCATGTAGATGATGAGTTGTCTGGTTCAGATAACCAATTACATGCTCATTCATTCACCAAAAGTGAGGTGGGTCAGCTAATTAATCAACATTGGTTTATGGTGGCAGAAGAGCAAGGGCAAATTATTGGTTATGTGATGGCGGCAAGATGGTCATTTTTTTCCGCGCAACCATTGTATCGCCATATTATTCAAAAGATTAAGTTCGCTGAGTTGGCTGGGCAGGCTTTATCGACGACCAATTCGTGTCAATATGGGCCGGTTTGGATTCAAGAGTCAAAACGTGGCCAAGGCGTGTTTGCGGCGTTAGTGAGTGAGTTAAAAAAACAAGTAAACACTAGCTTTCCATTTATGGTGACCTATGTTGCTGCAGACAATGCTCGCTCTTTAGCGGCACATCAACAAAAAGCTGCGATGACACAGATTGATCAATTTCGTTTTGAACAACGTGATTATTGTTTATTGGCCACCTCTACAGCCAATGTCATCAGCTAACTATGTCTTGGTGCGTGAATAAAGTGGTTATTAATTAGGAATATAATGAGTACTGACTTTGAAACCCTTTTTTCACCTTACCTTGGTTTAAGATTATCAGCATTTGACAACATGAAGCTGATTGCCGCGGTATTGGCTGAGGCAAATGAATCATATGATTGTATTGAAGCAAGTGTGCACTGTAAGGATAATCTACAAGTGCAGCAATCAGGATATTTTGTACGCTGGCATGATAGATGGGTATTTTGTGGGGTAACCAATGACTATCATGCTGCGATAGCCTTATTTACTCAAATTGAGCAGATCAATATGGCATCAATTAGTGTCAAAGATGTGCCAATAATGAGTATGCAGCAAGTGTCATTTATGTGCATTGAAAGTGCGCATTTCGATCATTGTTAACCTGTTTTATTGTATTAGCTTCATTTATGTTTACGCATTAGGATGATTTAGCTAAATCATTGATGTGCATTATTGCTCAGGGTTATTTAACTGCATCAGTACCAGTGGTCGTTCTTCAGAGAGGTAACGATAGTATAATTGGGTGATTTCTGCTGGTAACTGCGATATTTGCCGCGGTTCTATCGCCACAAAGTGCTGCTGTTGATATAAGCCTATTAACCATGGGTGAGCAAATAAGAAGCAATGTTTAGTCTTTAATCTAGGTGCAATAAACTGTAATAAGTGGCTTGCATGGTGTTGGCCACGATAGTCGGGGTGAACTAACAATCCATTTACCAGTTGATAGTGGCCTATCGGTTTGACTCTTATAGCGGCAATAATATTTCGTGGTCTGAATGTCGCTCTATTAACGTCATCACTCCTGTCTTGATTATCAGTAGCGTTTGAGTTTAGGTGATTAATAACTGCTATTGCTTCTTTTTGAGCTAATCGCGCATAAGGCATATGCTGACGATAGAATAATTTAATGGCTGACCATTCTTTTATTGCACAGAGCTTTATCGCTGAGAGTTTGCTTTCAGCAAGTTCAATCGCGTTGCCTTCTACCGCAGTAGGATGACTCGCAATCGACTTACTCGCAATCGACTTATTCGCAATCAAATCAGCTTCAATGGGTTCCGCCCCTACGGATGGCGGTGCAACAGCTTGCTTTGCTATTATATTTTTTTCTAGCCAAGTGGCTTGATACATAATGAGACCCAGTGTCGAGATTAAATCATCACCTTATTACATCGGCTAGTGCAAATTGGATAGCGCCAATAACATAAAACCGCCAAATGGCGGTTTTATGTTTGATATCGTTTTAGCTTAGCCAACAAGCGTTAGGCTATATCGATACCTAGCTTATTATAGTCCGGCATCAGCACGAAGAATCTCAGCTTTATCTGTCGCTTCCCAAGGGAATATATCGCGACCAAAATGGCCATAAGCTGCAGTTTGTTGATAGATAGGACGTGCCAAATCTAGCATTGCGGTTAAACCATAAGGACGCAGCTCAAAGTGCTGACGGATCAATTTGATCAATACTTCTTCAGACACTTTACCAGTACCGAATGTTTCGATACTGATAGATGTTGGCTCTGCAACACCAATAGCATAAGACACTTGTAGCTCACAGCGATCAGCAAGACCTGCAGCAACAATATTTTTAGCTACATAACGTGCAGCATAAGCTGCGCTACGGTCTACTTTCGATGGGTCTTTACCAGAGAATGCACCGCCACCATGGCGTGCCATTCCGCCGTAAGTATCAACGATAATCTTACGTCCCGTTAAACCACAATCACCAACAGGTCCACCAATAACAAAGCGACCAGTAGGGTTGATAAAGTATTTAGTGTCTTTGTTTAACCATTGTGCAGGTAATACAGGCTTGATGATGGTTTCCATTACGGCTTCAATCAAATCTGCTTGTGTTACGTCTTCACGATGTTGAGTTGACAATACAATCGCATCGATACCGATGATTTTGCCATCGTCATATGCAAAGGTTACTTGGCTTTTTGCATCTGGACGCAACCAAGGTAAAGTGCCGTCTTTACGCACTTCTGACTGACGCTTAACTAGCTTATGAGCGTAAGTGATAGGTGCAGGCATTAATACGTCGGTTTCATTGCTGGCATAGCCAAACATTAAACCCTGATCGCCAGCGCCTTGTTCAGCAGGATCTGAGCGGTCAACGCCTTGATTGATGTCTGGTGACTGTTTGCCAATGGCATTAAGTACCGCACATGAATCAGCATCAAAACCCATATCTGAATTGGTGTAACCGATTTCGCGGACGGTTTTACGGGTAATTTCTTCAATGTCTACCCAAGCAGAAGTGGTGACTTCACCGCCCACTAATACCATACCGGTTTTAACATACGTTTCGCACGCAACACGAGCCTTTGGATCTTGCTCAAGTATTGCGTCTAATACCGCATCAGAAATCTGATCGGCGATTTTATCAGGATGACCTTCTGAGACCGACTCAGAGGTAAACAAGTGCTTTGCCATAATAGGAAAATCTCGTTGGTTGCATTTGAATATACGTCTAGACGTCTATTTTAGTCGAAATCTAATTTGATAACACCCCTTAATACGAATTTAAGCAGATAATTGTGCAGTAATGCATGAATATTTTTTACTCTCTATGAGTGTGTTTAGCTAATAGGTTAATTAAATTGCTGATTAAAGTAAGTTTTAATCATTTTTATCGGTCTACTTTAAACACTTTGGTGCCATTAATTGAACAATATTGAGGATGATTATGAGGTGTTAAGTGTTGAGACAAGTTGACGTTTTACTTACACAGCGCTGTTTTCTAAGCTGACTGTCAATAAATAATTACTCAGTATGCAGATGTTCATTACGGGGCTTTTGCATGTTATCTACCCAATAAACATCAGCGGTAAGACGAACTTAATAGGTAAAAGTGAGCTTATTACTGACTAAAAATGTAATGAGAGAAATTTTAATTTGCGTCACATCGCCTTGTAGGGGAAAATATGGCTTCACAATTGCCCGCTAGACCTTACAAACAAGCAGGAGAGAGCATGTCATCTCGTAAAGTACTCGCTAACGCTATTCGCGCCTTAAGTATGGATGCGGTTCAAAAAGCCAATTCTGGTCATCCAGGTGCCCCAATGGGTATGGCTGATATCGCCGAAGTGCTATGGAATGATTTTCTAAAGCACAATCCAACTAATCCTAACTGGGTCGATCGCGATCGTTTTGTTCTGTCAAACGGTCATGGCTCTATGCTTATCTACTCTTTATTGCATTTATCAGGCTATGAGTTGCCGATTGAAGAGTTAAAGCAATTCCGTCAATTACATTCAAAAACACCTGGTCATCCTGAGTATGGTTATACTCCAGGTGTTGAAACCACCACCGGTCCTTTAGGCGCAGGTTTGAGCAATGCTGTTGGTATGGCGATTGCCGAAAAAACCTTAGCGGCTCAGTTTAACCGTCCAGGTCACGATATTGTTGATCATTTTACCTACTGTTTCTTAGGTGATGGCTGTTTAATGGAAGGTATTTCTCACGAAGCCAGTTCATTAGCCGGCACATTAGGCCTAGGTAAGTTAGTGGCATTTTGGGATGACAACGGTATTTCTATCGATGGTCATGTTGAAGGTTGGTTCACTGATGATACGCCTAAGCGCTTTGAAGCTTATGGCTGGCATGTTATTGCTGATGTTGATGGTCATAATCCTGATGCCATCCGTGCAGCAATTGAACAAGCTAAATCTGTCACCGATAAGCCATCGATGATTTGCTGTAAAACCATTATTGGTTTTGGTTCTCCGAACAAATCGGGTAGCCATGATTGTCATGGTGCACCATTAGGTGATGCTGAAATTGCAGCCGCTCGTGAGTTCTTAAACTGGCCACACGCTCCTTTTGAAATCCCATCTGATGTTTATGCTGGTTGGGATGCCAAACACAAAGGTCAGGCGAATGAGTCATTATGGAATGACAAGTTTGCTGCATATCAAGCTGCGTTCCCAGAACTTGCTGCAGAATATGATCGCCGTGTTTTAAAGGGTGATTTACCTGCTGATTTTGAAGCAAAAGCACAAGCCTTTATCCAAGAAAGCCAAGATAAAGCCGAAGGTATTGCGAGCCGTAAAGCGTCTCAAAATGCGATTGGTTTCTTTGGTGCTATGTTGCCAGAATTACTTGGCGGTAGCGCAGACTTAGCCGGTTCTAACTTAACGCTGTGGTCTGGCTCAAAAGGTATTCAAGACGATCCTGCCGGTAACTACATCTATTACGGTGTACGTGAATTCGGTATGAGCGGTATTATGAACGGTGCGTCGTTGCATGGCGGTTTTATTAACTATGGCGCTACCTTCATGATGTTTATGGAATACGCGCGTAACGCAGTACGTATGTCAGCATTAATGGGTATTCAAAACATTTTCGTTTATACCCATGACTCTATTGGTCAAGGCGAAGATGGTCCAACGCATCAGCCGATTGAGCAATTAGCTAACTTACGTTTAACGCCAAATATGGCAGTATGGCGTCCATGTGATGCAGCAGAAACGGCTGTTTCATGGAAGGCGGCAATTGAGCGCCGTAATGCACCAACATCATTAGTTTTCAGTCGTCAGGGTCTTAAGGCTCAAGCACGTACTGCGGAGCAATTAGCTAACGTTGCTAAAGGCGGTTATGTACTGTCTGATTGTCAAGGCACTGCTGATGTGATCTTAATTGCAACCGGTAGCGAAGTGCAATTAGCCATGGATTCAGCCGCTGAGTTAAGCAAACTCGGCCAGAAAGTGCGCGTGGTTTCTATGCCTTCTACGACTGAGTTTGATAAGCAAGATGCTGCTTACAAAGAATCTGTATTACCAAAAGGTGTCACTAAGCGTGTTGCTATTGAAGCTGCGCATACTGATTTCTGGTACAAATACATTGGTTTTGAGGGCGGTGTTGTTGGCATGACGACCTTCGGTGAGTCTGCTCCTGGTGGTGATTTACTTAAGCATTTCGGCTTCACTGTTGATAATGTAGTAAAAACTGTCCAATCTTTAGGATAATCATCTGAGATTAAACACTTATCTATTAAGTGTTTAATCTGTATAATAACGGCTTGCAATATGATTGCAGGCCGTTTTTTTATGTCTTTTATTCACGTAAAATAATATATGCTAAATCACTTATATTTCAGTATTTTATCATGGTTGATTAAATAATAAGTGCCTAGGTTAATTACTCTGGACCCTAAATGATTCGAGTTGCAATTAATGGTTATGGCCGGATTGGCCGCTCAATACTTCGTGCCTTGTATGAGTCAGGAAAACGTCAACAGATCCAAATTGTGGCAATCAATGAGTTGGCAAAGCCAGAAGCCATTTGTCATTTAACTCAGTATGACACCACTCATGGTCGTTTTAAGCATACCGTTAAGCTAAAGGATGATCAGTTACTGATTGGTGACGACAGTATTTTGTTGCTCAATCAAGCAGATGCTAAGTTATTACCTTGGGCTGAACTTGATATTGATATCGTCTATGAGGCCACAGGCAGTTTAATCGACCGTCAAGCTTGCGAAGCACACATTTACGCTGGCGCTAAACAAGTACTTATTAGCCATCCTTCCTCTGCAGATGTTGATGCCACTATTGTGTATGGCGTTAATCATGATTTGTTACGCCCAGAGCATAGTGTTATTTCTAACGCTTCTTGCACCACTAATTGTATTGTTCCAGTCATCGATGTTCTCGATAAGCATTTTGAAGTCAAAAGTGGTGCTATTACTACAATTCACTCGGCGATGAATGATCAGCAGGTTATTGATGCTTACCATGATGATCTGCGCAGAACGCGCGCCGCAGGTCAGTCTATTATTCCGGTTGACACTAAATTAGCTCGCGGTATTGAACGTATTCTGCCGCACATGAAAGATAAGTTTGAAGCCATTTCTGTGCGAGTACCAACCATAAATGTGACCGCGATCGACTTATCTGTCACGCTTGAGAAAAAAGTTAATATTGAACAGATTAACAGTGTGTTACAACGTGCCTCAAACGGCAGTTTTAATGGTATTTTAGGCTATACTGACGAGCCGTTGGTATCATGCGACTTTAACCATGATCCCCGTTCAAGTATTGTTGATGGTACTCAAACTCGTGTCAGCGCAGGCCACTTGGTCAAATTATTATTATGGTGCGACAACGAATGGGGTTTTGCTAACCGCATGTTAGATACCAGTTTAGCGATGATCCAAGCAAAACTGGACCAATAACCTTAATCACATTTTGAGTAATGGGTATTAACCGATTACACAGTAAAAATTTTGTTTTAACTTAAAAAGGAAAGGCTAATTATGGCAATTATAAACATGACAGATTTAGATCTACAAAATAAGCGCGTGCTTATTCGCGAAGATTTAAACGTGCCTGTCAGTGACGGTGTGGTGACCAGTGATGCGCGTTTACGTGCGTCATTACCAACGATTCAACTCGCATTAAAGAAAGGCGCTGCCGTAATGGTAATGTCGCATTTAGGTCGCCCAACAGAAGGCGAGTTTAATTCTGAGTATTCAATGCAACCGGTAGTGGACTATCTAGTTAAAGCACTTGATTGCTCAGTGCGTCTGGTCAGTGACTACCTTGATGGCGTTGACGTTAATGTTGGTGAAGTTGTGGTATTTGAAAACGTTCGCTTCAATGTGGGCGAAGGCAAAAACGATGACACATTAGCGAAGAAAATGGCGGCATTATGCGACGTGTATGTCATGGATGCTTTCGGTACCGCTCACCGTGCCCAGGCTTCTACTCATGGTGTTGGTGTGTATGCTCCTGTTGCTTGTGCCGGTCCGTTATTGGCCCAAGAATTAGATGCATTAGGCAAAGCACTGGATAATCCTGCCCGTCCAATGGTGGCGATAGTGGGTGGCTCTAAAGTATCGACCAAATTAACTGTCCTTGAAAGCTTATCGACCAAAGTTGACCAGTTAGTCGTCGGCGGCGGTATCGCCAATACTTTTATTGCTGCAGCAGGTTATAAAGTGGGTAAGTCACTGTATGAGGCTGATTTAGTTGAAGAGGCTAAACGTCTTGTGGCTAACGCTCGAAGCCGTGGTGGTGATATTCCTGTACCAACCGATGTGGTTGTTGCCAGTGAATTTAGCCCGACAGCGGCCGCGACACTGAAATCTGTCAGTGATGTTACTGACAGCGATATGATTTTCGATATTGGTCCAGACAGTGCTGAAGCCCTGGCTAAGATAATTGAGCAAGCTGGTACCATAGTCTGGAATGGTCCTGTGGGCGTGTTTGAATTCGATCAATTTGGTGAAGGTACTAAGCGTATTGCTGAGGCCATTGCTAATTCAAAAGCATTTTCTATTGCCGGCGGTGGTGACACTCTAGCGGCAGTGGATAAATACAATATTGCCGACAAAGTATCTTATATTTCAACCGGCGGTGGTGCTTTCCTTGAGTTTTTAGAAGGCAAAGAACTTCCCGCAGTAGCAATGCTTGAAAAGCGTGGCGCTTAGTCCACACCAAGTATTGATGCCGTAAAACCAAATAATAACTATAAAAAAACTGCTCTACCACAGTGGTTGTTTAGCTGCGGTAGAGTAAAAAATCCGTCCAAACGATAGTGACCTAGGTGAGTAATCACCCTATTATTGGAGAACAAAAAATGGCTCTTATCTCTCTACGACAACTGCTCGACCACGCTGCAGAGCATGGTTATGGCGTCCCTGCTTTTAACGTGAATAACCTTGAGCAAATGCGTGCAATTATGCAAGCGGCTGAAGCGACCGACAGCCCTGTGATTGTTCAGGCTTCTGCTGGTGCACGTAAATATGCTCGCCCACAATTTTTAAAATATTTAATGGCAGCGGCACTTGAGCAGTATCCTGATATCCCGGTGTGTATTCATCAAGATCACGGTACTGATCCTGACATTTGTCAGCGTTCAATTCAGTTAGGCATGTCATCAGTCATGATGGATGGCTCGCTAATGGCTGATGGAAAAACACCTGCGTCATACGATTACAACGTTGATGTCACTCGCCGTACTGTAGCATTTGCCCATGCTTGTGGTGTGTCTGTTGAAGGTGAAATTGGCTGTTTAGGCAGTTTAGAAACTGGCCAAGCGGGCGAAGAAGACGGTGTTGGGGCTTCGGGCATTCTTAGCATGGACCAAATGTTAACAACGCCAGAAGAAGCTGCGCGTTTTGTTGCCGATACTCATGTTGATGCATTAGCCATTGCCATTGGTACTAGCCATGGTGCGTACAAGTTTAGCCGTAAACCTACTGGCGATGTGTTACGTATCGACCGTATTAAAGAAATTCATGCGCGTATCCCTAACACGCATTTAGTCATGCACGGTTCATCTTCAGTACCGCAAGAATGGTTGAAAATCATTAACCAATACGGTGGTGAAATTCCAGAAACGTACGGCGTACCGCTGGAAGAAATCGTTGAAGGTATTAAGCACGGTGTGCGTAAAGTGAATATTGATACCGATTTACGTTTAGCATCAACGGGTGCTGTGCGTAAATTCTTGGCTGAACATCCAGCAGAATTTGATCCACGTAAATTCTTGAAAGCATCAATGGAAGCGATGGCTGACATTTGTACCACTCGTTATGAAGCATTTGGTTGTGCAGGTATGGGTTCTAAAATTAAGCCTAAGTCACTGCAAGCAATGTATAAAGCTTATCAATCTGGCGAACTTGATCCTAAAATCATGTAAACCTATTAACGCTAGTATAATAAATCAGCTCATTTTTTGAATGAGCTGATTTTTTTGTAACTAAATAACGAAAAATGTTGTTTTTTTAAACGTTATCTAGCATTATCCTCGCCTTAAAAATTGACGCTAAAACGTCATCATTTACCCATACAGTCCAAATCTGTTAGCCCACTTTATAGTTGAATTAATTCTATGCTTGTTAAGCCTAATGCCCCGTTATCGCTATTTTCATTGACTTGGCCATTATTTGTTGATTTTGCTTTACACTTTTTAACTGCCGCAATTAACACCTTTATGATAAGCCATGTGTCTTATCAAGGTGTGGCGGCGTTGTCTGTTGGTAACATGGTATTTGAACTGGCAATTACGTTATTTAGTTTCGTCAGTATCGGTGCCAGTGTGGTCATTACCCAGTATTTAGGTTCGCAAAATAAAGCTGCTGCAAGTGCCGTAGTGTATTCATCCATTGGCTTTAATTTTTTAGTTGGCTTGGTCGCTGCGATAGGTATTTTATCCGGTTCAACCATGATGTTGAATTTAATGAATTTACCAGCAGAGCTTATGGCCGATGGTAAGTTGTATCTCCAGATTGTTGGTTTATGTTTAATTCCTGAGGCGATGGCCATGTGCTTAGCGGCGGGAATGCGGGCACATGGTTTTACTCAGCAAGCCATGTGGGTGACGTTATCGATGAATATCATCACTTTCATTGGCAACTTACTATTACTTTATGGTTGGTTTGGTTTGCCACAAATGGGTGTCGCTGGTGTGGCTATTAGTACCGTGGCTGGGCGACTCGTAGGTGTGAGCATTATGATGCTATTGTTTGTGCGTTACACAAAAATCCCATTGCACTTGCCGAGTATTTTGCGCCCCAATAAAGCCATGCTGAAAAAGGTGTTTCACATTGGTTTACCTGCCGCGGGTGAAAACGTCTCGTGGATGTTGCAATTTATGGTCGTCACCTCATTTGTTGGCTTAATGGGCGATAAAGCCTTAGCAGCGCAATCGTTATATTTTCAAATCTGTATGTTTATTTTATTGTTCGGCTTATCTATCGGGATCGGTAATGAAATTATTATTGGCCATATGGTGGGGGCTAAACAATTAAAAGCCGCAGAGCAGCAAATGTATCGAGCATTAAAGTTAGGTCTGATTGTGACCAGTGTTGTGGCTTTATTCGCCGCAATATGGGGGCCAAATCTTGTTGCTTTATTTACGGATGAGCAAGATATTATTGTGCTGGTGGGGCAGTTATTTGTGATCACACTCATTATGGAACCGGGTAGAACCTTTAACTTAGTGGTGATTAATGCCTTAAGGGCCAGTGGTGACGCCAAGTTTCCTTTTTTCATGGGAGTGTTTTCCATGTGGTGTATTGCTGTGCCTGGTGCTTATTATCTTGGTATTCACCTTGAGTTTGGCTTGCTGGGCATTTGGGCTGCTTTAGCCTTGGATGAATGGGTTAGGGGATTAGCCATGCTATGGCGCTGGCGAAGTGGTCGTTGGCACAATAAGAGCCTAGTGGCCTAATGCTTGAGACAAGACTATTTTTTTCAATTTTGTGATCAAAGTGGTAATATGCGTGGAAATTTTAGACATACACCCTCCATTAGATTTTTGTAAATTGTAAATATAGGACGAAATGACATGAAAAAACTGCTAATTGCTGCAGCTATTACACTAACCATGCCATTTGCAGCACATGCTGGAAGTGAGTTTGTTGAAGGCGATGCGACTTTGGCTGGTGAGGCTGAAGTAGGTGCCACATTAACGACAGGTAACACTGATACTTCTTCGTTTAAAGCGCGCTTAGCGTTAAAGCAAGAATTGGGTAACTGGGAAAATCAGTATGTGTTAGAAGGACTGTACAAAGAAGACACTAAAGAAGTGACTGCAAAACGTTATTTTCTTGGGGTGCAAGGTAACTACCAGATTAATGATGTGAGCTATATGTTTGCTAACACAAACTATGAAGTGGATCCATTTACGGGTTACGATTTAACGTCTACCACGTCTGCCGGTTATGGTCATCGCTTTATCGATACTGACAGAATGTCTTTAAAAGCAGAGGCTGGTCCTGGTTATATTTACCAACAACTTGATGAAGAATCATCACTTGCTGAAGGTTACGATAGCCAAGACAGTATTATTGCTCACGCAGTTATCGATTTCCAAACTAAGATCAGCGACTCATCTAAGTTCCAGCAGAAATTTATTGCCGATTGGGGGTCTAAATTAGATGCTCGTTCTGAAACATCACTGACTGCCAATATTATTGGCGCATTAGCGATGAAGTTTGCCGTTATTGTTCGTTATAACAGTGAACCGCTTGATGATAAAGAAAGCACAGATACTGAAACAAACATGACATTACTTTATGCATTCTAAGTTAATGTTCAAGCGACATTAATACGTGTAGCGTTTAAAAAAAGCTGGCTTTGCCAGCTTTTTTTATGCTCGTTTGAAATGGTGTCATATCATCAGTCTTGATACTTAATGCGACCTTGCATGTCTCAATATGTTAGTACTATTTTATAGGCTACCTGTTATTGGTTCGACTTCTTGATCCCATCTCTCAATCTGAATTTTGCCATAGCTCCAATGCGGTAATTTAGTCCTTTCTACATTCATTATCGTGCAATTAAACCTCGCGCAAAAAAAACGCTATATTCGCGGACTGGTTCACGAATTAGTTATATTATCCGCAGGATAGTCGACTTAGCAGCCATTAGGTTCTCAGTTTGAGAGTATACTTTTTGTATCGGTCGATACACTGGAACAGTGCGATGCAAATAGGATGTTGTTGGTTCGACAGTACGCAACGATTATTGATAAATCAGACCTCCGCTGTGCAGTGGCATTTAAATGATCGCGAGTATTGGGTCGTGAGTCAATTAGTCCAGCATCGTGGTCAAGTCGTGCCGCTATCTATACTTGAAGCTGTGGCGATTTCAGCTGACAGCCCTCAGCCGCTATCTCAAGTTGAGCTGCTAGAAATTATCGACAAAATCACTGATTATTTGTGTAACAACCATAGCAATCTTATTGAGTATGTACCTGATCAAGGCGTTATTTTATATGCTTTTGCAAGCGCCAAACACACCAAGATATTTGAGCAACCTAATAAGCTATTATCAGTAGGCCAGTATCTGTTTATTATTGTCATTTTATTAAGCGTATTGTTATTTGTTTACTCTAAACTTAACCCTCCAGAGCTTACTCAAGCTGATGTAGTACAGCAAATATTGGCCTCAGATGGTCGTATTGTTCAGCTGTTTGTATTTGGTAATAATAATCCGCAAGATGCGCAATTACATGCGGATTGTTTATCTTCGCAATTACGCTTATGTCATCATATCCGCTGGGACTCCATCAATATGACATTATCATCTAATCAGCATTACGTTAGTTTTACCTTGGGTGACTCCACAGCAGAAATACCATTAGTGAATAGCATTAAAGTGAATGTTGATAATATGAGTGTGCCATTTATCACTCAAGAATGGCTATTAAAGGTGGCCATTTGTGGCTAGATCATCGAATCGATTGGCACGCATTAAGATGCGCAGATTGCTGCAGTCAAAACGCGGTAAACTTGTTTTTGTACTAAGTATTGTATTAATGATTTTTCTTATCACCAGTGTGGTTAATCGTATTGCCAATACTCATACGGTTTGGCATTTTGATTGCTATGCCGACAGTTATTTCAGTCATCAAGGAGAATCGTCATTAAAGGTTGATAAAAGTAATTTATGGTTGAGCTTAGACATTGATCACCATCGAGCTAAACTGATTTACAAAATTGAGTCATCGGTCCATGGTACTGAAATAGCCCAGCTAGTCGGTAAGGTTGACCATGTGGATATGGGCTCATTCACATATCATTTAAGATTAACTCTTCAGCCCACACTTTGGCAAACTAGCAGTCGATTAAAGCCCTATTTACACAATGAATTTGGCATTATGGCCTCTCAAAAAATAGAGGGGGTTAGCATTGCTCAGCAAGTACAGGTGATTGACTTAGATAATGCATTAACCAGTGCAACACTTAAATTTCTTCCCAGCAATAACGTTTGGTCTTGCCAGTTAAGATCGCCCGATACCGCTCACTGATTTTCATTGAATAAATTAACTTTTAGCTTAATATTGCCTTTGAGGTATAGTAGCTAAGCGTTAATGAAAAAAGGTGTGTGAAATATATAGTGGCAAAAGTTAAAGTAAAACAAGAAGAAGCGTTATCAATTAAGTTCAGTCATCAAATGGGCCCCGGTGATCAGCGGGTATTTGACCTGTATTTTTATTTGCCTACAGAAATGGGTATTGGTTCGCATACCTTAGATGAAGAGGACTATTATCATAGTAGTATCCTTGGGCGTCGCTCTTATTATTCTAAAGGGCTACATCTACCCTTAGTCCAGTCTCGTTTTGTTAGTCTAAACAAGCGTACTTTAGAAGAGTTTCGCTTGTATCTTAATTTATTTGCTTACCAATTTGCCGTTGCTATTGAAACGGATGTCAAAGAATTACAACAAAAAGTCGATCCTAATGAGTTTTATCCAGCCTTGGATGAGCTTTGCGATGTTGTGACTCAATTACTGAAAAAGTTTCGTCGTAATGCTCCGAGTGATCCTAAGTGGAAATCGTATTTTGAGCATGCCGATAATTATTTATCTTGGTTTTGTGAGCAGCAGTTATTAAAGACACTGGCGCGAAGCCCCAGAAGTGCTGATTTTAGTGATGTTAAAGACAAGGTATTAAATGCCTGTCGAGGTGAGAATCACTATAGAGAGCAAGAGTGCAAATACAATTCTGTGCAAACTCAGCTAGATGCTAATCGAATTTCCAATAAAATGCTCTTGTTAAGACGCTTAATCCAACAAGGTGTGGTGTTAAAAGAAGAGTTAAAACCCTTAGGTGTCGGTCTCAAAAAATTTGTTACTGGAGTCGCTACTGGGATGGTGATGTTGGTGGTGTCGGCATTGATTATTAAAGCCCAAGGTTTTTTTAATGAATTAACCATGACCCTGTTGTTAACATTAGCGGTAATTTATGGTTTCAGGGAAATATTTAAAGAGGATTTTCGTAATGCGATGTGGCGTTACATCCAACGTGGCCGTCCAAGATGGAGTCGTATTTTACGTGATACCACTACTCAAACTGTAGTTGCTAAGCAGTTAGTTTGGCTCGAATTTATGCGTAATCAAGATATTCCCAAAGCGGTTTCGGATATCATGAGGCAACGTCACAGTCAGAATAAAGTCGACTCAGAAGTGCTGCATTATCGCATTGCGACTAAGGTGACAAATAAGCCTTTTGAGGCCGATTATTCGCAAATACAAGAACAAGTGAACTTCAGCTTAGTTCCTTTTGCCCGTCATCTAGAGCGAGGCAAAGCCAAAATATACTCAGAAAGTGAAGGTAATATTAGTAATGAGTCTGTTGAACGTCGTTATCAAGTTAACCTGGTTGCTGTGCTCCGTGATGGCAAGGAACAACCTGAATATGCTCGTTTTAAAGTGACCATGAACCGTTCAAGTATTGTGGAAATTAATGAAAGTAAACTGCCTGATAATGTTCAACCTTTCAGATTAGAGTCTGACGAAGTCCTTCCTGAAGTTGTTAGCCCTGCGCAGTCGCACACTTAAGTTACTCAGGAATAAGGCCATTGATGTCCCATTTCCTGGTACGTTATCAAGGTTGTCAACAAACACATCACCTGACGTTAAGCCATGCTTTGTTAGGTGATGTAAGCCGTCAATTTTAGCCAATGTTATTCGTTTCATTATTACTTGGTCGAGTAAAAGCTTGGCAAATATTTTGATCTACAGACTGTTTCGCGCGTTTTAAGGCTATTTCAGCATTGGTAAGATATTGGTCTAAATTTTGTGCTGGTTGGTAGCTGGCAATACCGATATTAATACCTTCTGCTAAATTTTTCTCTTCCAAGGTTTTCATCATGTTAATTGCGTATTGATGCGCTGAATTGGCATTGGTATCTGTAAGTAAGATAACCAGCTTTCCGAGCTGCCATTGCGCTATTTGATAATGAAGCGGTAACTCAATCAGTAATTGTAGCTCAATGTCTTTTTGGCGTTTCTCAAGCTGACTCACATTACCCATGTTGCTAAAAATACCTTCTGGATTAATGTCCATCACCAGTAGGCTAGAGTATTTTTTTATTGAGTCACCTAGGTTGATAAAGTAATTTTCAAGTTCATTTAAACGCAGCACTATCGCACTACGATGGCCGATAACATTACTGCTGTTTTTAGCTAATACAGTGGGGGTTGTTTGCTCAAACGTACAAATAAGATATTCAATGTCACCGTCAAATGTTAATTGGCCGACTAATGTTGTTTTTAAACAATGATCATATCGACTGTGGTTAAACGGCATAATCTGTGCAGTCCATTCTCCCTGTAAACTGATTTGCGCGGTAATATTTTGCCATTGATTACTGACTTCGTCGCCGAGTAAAGTCGTCAGTGAAATATCAGTGTCTCCGTGTAAAGACATCAGTTGATCAAATTGGTCATTACATTTTATGAGCACTCCGTTGGCATCGGTTAGCGCGGTAGCAACAGCGCTATTACTCATTAGTTGATACAGATAGGCTTGGCGCTGACTATCAAATAAGGCACTAATATCTTCAAAAGTGATCAGCCAATAATGTTCATTACTGTTGGGGCACTTTTCACTGCGAATATGAGTTTGTAACATACTACTATTCTGCGTTTCCAAGCTGATCTCACCATGCCATTGTTTATCTTGGATTAACGCCTCTTTAATCTGATTTAAACGATCATCATCCAGATGCAGTACCCGTTGTAAACTGCGATCTTTTAGGGCATCAATTGACAGCGATAGCGCCGAAGCCGCTTTGGCATTAGCGCTCTGGATCCGGCCGCTATCATTAACAATTAAACAGCTTAATTCACTGTTAAACAAACCGTTACTCAATTGAAGACTATTTTGGTTTGAGCGACGCTCAAGCACAAATCTATGTCTTAATATCACTAGTAAACTGGCTAAAAGTGCGACTAAGCATCCAGCGATAATGAGTACTATGCGCCATTGCTCATATCGAGCAGAAATATCATCATGACGAATGTACGACAATAAAAAGTATTCTCTCTTGGTTTCATATTGGCTGGTTAACTCAACCTTCAGGTATACAAATGTGGCATCTTCACTATGAAACTGGCCAAAATTATTCATTGCCATTACACGCCATAATTCTGGATAAGTTTGTTTTAAACTGGACCCTAGAGTGTCAGGCATGCTGTCTAATGGCTCAGGTTGATTGGCACCTGCATACAGAAAGCCTTGGGTATCAAGTAAAAGTAAGGGGGAATTCTGATTAAAAAAAGCAGGTTTTATTGTTTCAAGTAATTTAACAATAGAATTATAAGTGACCAAATAACCTTTAATACTCTGATCAGGATTTTCTATCCATGATAACTGGTAGAAATACGGCTCTAATATGCCATCAACAGGTGTAAATGCCATGGGTGAGGTGTAAATATCATTACCCCCCATATTCCTCCCCGAGCCCAATAATGCTGCGGGAAGTTGCATATTATTGAAACTCCCTGTGGTCGAAAATTGCAGTTGTCCTTGGGGATTAAATAATGCAAGTCCAAGCAGTTCTGGAATATTTTTCGTTAATGAGTCCCAGCTTTCGATCGTTCTTGATTGCAGTTGTGCAGAGGGTTTTTGCAGGTATTGTCGCAGTAATTCACCTTTGGCAAATGTCTGGGTTCTAAATTGCAAAAATGACACTTTGTCGGAGGCTAACGACGCAACAGTCTGTAATTCACTGTAACGTTGATCGGCCCAATCTTCTTGCAGACGACGCTCGCCTAAATTAACCACCATACTCGTAACGATAAACACCGCAATTAATAAAATAATCAATTGGCTTAGCAGCGAAAGAATATGCTGTTGCGACCAATGGGTCGCTTGTGAAGAAATTAATAACGAGTTTGAAGAACTCACTGCTGTGTGTTTAGACATGGTGCCACTTTTTTAGCATTCTCATGCTGGCAATACTAGCATGAAGCCGGCGTTGGCGAAAATGTCTGTACACTAATCGAATAGATTTGTTTAACCGATTATATCTAACTCGCGTTGTTTAAATATTGCGCCGTTTTTTTCAGCGATATTGCGGCAATGTTCAATGTCTACATTAGCCAGCCCGTTAATCGCACTGACATGTACTTCAGGTATGAATTTCGGCGCAAGATGAATAAATTCAAGTAACGCTTCATAGGACCCTGCTAGTTTAGGCCGGCAATGTTGCTGGTATGCTTCAGGAGTATCGGCATTAAGTGAAATTGACAGACTGTCTACACATTGGCTTAGCTCGGGTAAAATATTACGGCGATGAAAATGGTTACCCAAGCCATCGCTATTTAGCCTTACACGTCCACCTTGGGCTTTTATCGCGTGTGCAACCTGCAGCAAACACTCAAGGTTTAAGGTGGGTTCACCAAAGCCGCAAAAAACATATTCTGCTACTTCCTGCACATTACCCAATAGGGGGAATATATCGTCAGCAGTAATACGTTGAGACAAGGATAAGTCATATTCATGTATTTGCTTAGAACCATTATGCTTAGGACAGAACTGGCATCTTAAGGTACATCTTGCGGTAATGTTCAGATAACGGTGATGACCTATATCGTAAACTAAGGTTGGCATGGCTGAGGAGGTGTTCATAATGGCTTTTTATCATCAAGATTATAGCGAGTATTCTAGCTAAATATTCAGCGTGACTATGTTGCTTAGCTCGCAGTTTTTAAAGCAAAAAAAACAGAGCCACGTAAGCTCTGTTTTTTAAGTTAATAATCGAGTTTCATTGGCTTAATGGTGCTCGTCAGAACCTAAGGGGTCAGCAAGGGTTTTAGGTTGCCACCACCAAGAGAAAAATCGTCGCCATAGGCGTTTTATATCATCAAGAATAATGTATAAAATCGGCACTAGAATTAATGTCACTACGGTAGAGAATAAAATACCGAATGCTAGTGATGTCGCCATTGGAATAACAATTTTAGCCTGTAAGCTTTTTTCCATAATGATGGGCACTAAGCCAACAAAAGTGGTGAGTGAGGTTAAGATAATCGCTCTAAAACGGTAACAACCAGAATCGATAGCCGATTGCAGCAGCGACTTGCCTTCTTCACGCGCTCGGTTAACAAAGTCGACTAAAATAAGCGAGTCGTTTACCACCACTCCAGCGAGTGCCACAATGCCACATAAGCTCAGTACACTCATTGAAAGCCCGAGAATATAGTGGCCAAACAAGGCGCCAATCATACCAAATGGAATAACCGACATAATGATTAACGGTTGTGTGTACGACTTTAATGGGATGGCCATTAAGGCATAAATAGTGAACATGGCAAAGAAGAAGCCTTGGGCTAAACCGAGCATGGCATTTTGCTCATCCAAGCTGCCGCCATCCAAAGCCGAAGCCACTTTGGGGAAACGCGCGGTTAATTCTGGCAAGAAGTCTTGCTGAATTTCGGCGACCACTTTTGATGGTTCAACATTGTTTTTATTCACATTGGCGCTAATGGTGATCGCTCGGCGACCATCAACCCGAGTGATCGATGCGTACGACTCACCCAGTTCGATATCGGCTACGGTTGAAAATGGCACCGAGGCGCCAGATGGAGTGCGGATCAGCATGTTTTCAAGATCACCCATAGTACGACGTTGTTCTAGTGGGTAACGCACCATGACTTTGACTTCTTCTTTATTACGTAAAATTCGTTGGGCTTCATAACCATAAAAGCCATAACGAACTTGGCGTGCTAAATCTGACAGTGTTAATCCTTGTGCTTCAGCTTCCGGACGAATGTTTAAGCGGATTTCGTGTGAACCCGATGAGAAGTTATCGGTAATATCATACACGCCTTCGTAGGTAGCCAGTTTTGCTTTAAGCACTTTAGCGGCTTCAGATAACTGGTCTAAGTCCGTTGCCGTTAAGCGGAACGATAAGTCACCACCGGCATCGTTGGTGCTAGCATTGATATTAAGTTTTTTAACCGATAATAATTCCGGTAACTGTTTACGCCATTCTTCAGCAATTGCGACACCGTCGATTTCACGGTCTTCACCTTTAGTCAGTTCGGTAAATACAAAGGCACTGCTGCGTGATTTCAATTCGATATAGCTATGCTTTACCATAGGGTAACCGTACTGTTCTTCAAGCTTAGTGTTCATTTTATATAATGCATCTTCGACTTGTTGCAGTACTTTTAAGGTATTTTGCTCAGAGCTGCCTTCTTCCATTTCAAGCTGAACTTGAATAAAGTCCGACGGAATATCAGGAAAGAAAACCCAGCGCACTTTGCCGCTTTGTACTAATGCAAGTGACAACATCAGTACCCCAACAAATACCGCCACTACGCTGTAACGACGCGAAATGCAACGCTCTAAAAAGTGACGATAAGTGTGGTGGATAAAGTGCTGTAACCATTCATTGATGGCAAATTTAAGCCGCGAGAAAGGATTAGTTGGTGTGGTGCGTTTTTTGATTTTCATGTGAGCCAAATGCGCCGGTAAAATCAATTTTGATTCAATCAACGAAAATGCTAAACATAAAATCACCACCATGCCGATGGATTTCCAAATGATACCCATGGGGCCAGAGACCATGATCATAGGTACAAAGGCGGCAATGGTAGTGAGTACCCCAAATGTGGCCGGCATTGCCACTTTTTGCACTCCTTTTACCACGTTATCTAAAGAGTGGCCGTTTTCTTCTAGCTCGGTATAGGCGCTTTCTCCGATGACAATGGCGTCATCGACCACGATCCCCAGCACGAGAATAAATGCAAACAGTGTCAACATGTTGATCGACATATT
This sequence comes from Shewanella vesiculosa, assembly GCF_009994065.1. Classification (NCBI taxonomy): domain Bacteria; kingdom Pseudomonadati; phylum Pseudomonadota; class Gammaproteobacteria; order Alteromonadales; family Shewanellaceae; genus Shewanella; species Shewanella vesiculosa. The sequence continues at coordinate 18,436 of NZ_JAACSD010000004.1, read as the reverse complement.
AAATGGTTCAAGCGGCATTAATAACATGGTGCCTAAAAAACACACAGGCAAGCCCATCATCACCCAAAAGGCCAGTTTAAGATCTAAGAATAAGGCTAAAATAATAAACACTAATAGAGCACCGTAAAACATGTTCGACAGCATCATGTTCAAACGGCCTTGCAAGTAGTGGGTTAAATCACCCCAGGTATCCAGTTGAATATTGCTGGGTAAGGTTTTTTTTCGTTCAGCGACATAAGCTTTAACTTGCGACGAAATATCTAACGCGTTTTGATCGTCAATACTGGTGATTTCAATCACTGCAGCGGGCTTGCCGTTAAAGCGGGTGTATTCTAAACGCTCTTCAAAATCATCATTAATGGTGGCCACTTGCGGTAGCATAATCCGGCTGCCATCGGCACGGGTCTCTACTACTATTTGGGCAAAATCATCGGCAGTATAAGCTTGGCCTTTAGTTCGCAGAAGAATGTCACCGTCTTGGGCACGAATTGATCCACCGGGCAAATCAATGGATGAGTTTTGAACCGCTAACGCCACTTGGGTGAAAGTAATGCCATATTCGCGCAGTTTGTCTTCAGACAGCTCAATACCAATTTCGTAGTCGCGAACACCAGTGACTTTTGCGCGAGTGACTGCAGGTAAGTCAGTGATGTCGTCTCTGATTGCTTTAGCCATTTCCTTCATGTCATGTAGGCTCATGTCGCCATAGACAGATACCCAAATAACATTGTTTTCTGGCTTTATTTGGTAAATATTAGGTTTTTCGATGTTATCTGGAAAGGTGGCAATAGCATCAATACGCAACTTAGCTTCATCTAGGACTTGCTGAACATCGTAACCGTCTTCAACTTCAATGGTCACCGAGCCCACACTGTCGCTGGCAACTGACGTGACTTTTTTGATGCCGCTAATATCTTGAATTGCTTCTTCGATTTTAATATTAATCCCTTCTTCAATTTCTTGTGGCGCAGCACCTGGATAGGCCACATTAATATTGATGAGGTTTAATTCGAAGGTTGGAAATATTTCTTTATTAATAAGAACGGCACTAAACAAACCGCCAATAAGCAATGCTGCCATGAGTAAGTTGGCCGCGACACTGTTACGAGCAAACCAGGCGATAATTCCTTTATTCGTTTCCATGCTTATTCACCTGCCGTCGGCGCGACTTGGACATCAGTATCGACTGGAGTGATCTTGCTTTCTTCGCCGAGAACTTTTATTTTCTGACCGGCATTCAAGCTGTTAATACTCGTGGTTGATACGCGCTCATTTGCTTTGAAACTGCCTTGAATATAAATATTGTCAACGTCTGAACGAATAATATTCACTGGGCGTATTTCGATAATATTGTCTGCGCTAACCACTGCTACTTGACCATTGCGCACTACGTGACGTGGCAGCATTACCACATCATTCACCGTTCGCCCAGTAATTACAGCATTAACAAAGCTGCCGTATTTTAACGGTAATTGGCCTTCGGTTTTATGGTTACGTAAATACGGGTCATGTATTTCTGCGACCAGATATACCATGCGAGTTTGTTCGTCGATAACGTTTTCGCTGCGAACAATTTCGCCTTGCCAAGTGACTTGCTTGCCGGCTAACAATGCAGTCAATGTGACTGCAGTTTCAGGATTATCAACAGACTCTAAATACGCGAGATCTTCATTTGCTAAAGGCAATCTAATTTCAGCAATACTGGTGTCGTATAGCTCGCCTAAATTAGTACCTAGTGTAACGTACTGACCTAAGTCAACATTACGCGCCTTAATGATACCGTCAAATGGTGCTCGGATAACGGTGCGGGCTAAGTTTCGTTGTGCACGGGCTAGTGCTGCTTCGGCATATTTAACGTTAGCTTGTTCTTTTTTGAGTTGTGGGATACGTAATCCCAGCTCTGGTGGTAAGCCATTACCAAAATCTTTAAATTCAATTTTAGCGACTTCGCCGCGGGCTTTTTCTTCATTCAATGCCGCCGTCGCTTGAGCAAGCGTTGCTTCAGCCTGCATGAGGTCGGCTTCATAATCTGACGGTTCTATAATGGCAAGTTGCTCACCTTTTTTAGCCACGCCACCAGCAACAAAGTTAGCTGAAATACTGAGTAAGCGTCCTTGAACTTCTGTGACTAACTGGGTTTTATACTTAGGATTCACTACGCCGTATGATGGTAAGTTCAGCGATAAGGTTTGCGGGGTGACGGTTTGCACATTAATAATCGGCACACTGATCACTTCATCTTTTTGTTCAGGGGCTTCTTTGGTGCTGACCAATAATATCGCTGCGGCGGCAAACACGGCGATGATCAATAGCGGTGATAATCTTCTAAGTATGGTTTTTATCATTTCTTTTTGCGTATCCATGCTGAAATAATGCTGAAAGATTGTTAACTACGTTGGCTAACAAGTTTTACTGATTAATATTTTTACTCATTATCTCTAAATTAACAGAGTATGAAGCGTATCTGAATAGCTTAATGTAAATAAAATGTTTCAGGGTTTCATGTTTTTTATCATTTGGTCCCGAAATATCAGTAAATTGATTTTTTTACGGTGTTCGTATCGGGGTATACCATACCATTAAATTTTAAATTGTTATTAATTAGTTGGTTAGGTTGAAATATTTGCCTGGGTGTTTTTTGAGCTGAAATTAACATTTGTTGACACTTTCTTGCTCTATTGCCTCTAGTTAATAATGATATATAACGGTTTAGATATAAAAAAAGCGAATTACAGAGTAATTCGCTTTAATGCTGTCTAGTTAAGGCTGTCTAAGGAAGCCTAGATAAACCTAAATACTACTTTTTCTTGTATTTTTTTGATTTCACTCGAGCATCTTTTGCGTTGGCTTTTTTCTTTCCTGGCACCTTGGCTTCTTTGTGCTTAGGGCGAAGCTCTTCAATAACACGGCGTTTTAGTGGTAGCTCAATGTAGCGTTCAATTTTAGACACTATGCGCATGTCATGGGCTTCAACTAATGAAATGGCAGTGCCCTTTGCACCAGCACGTGCAGTTCGCCCAATGCGATGAACATATGCATCAGCAGAGCGAGGCATGTCAAAGTTAATCACATGAGTAATGTCATCAACATCAATACCGCGAGCTGCAACATCAGTGGCCAATAGCACATTGACCTCGCCTTTAGAAAAACGTCCAAGTGCCTGAAAGCGCTTTTTCTGTTCCATATCGCCGCGCATAAATGCACAAGGGATATTCGCTTTGAGTAATAGGCCTTCAAGGCTGGCAACCATTTCGCGCGTTTTAACAAACACTATGGTGCGTTTAACATTTTCTTGTTGAAGAATATGACACAACAAGGCAAATTTATGAGCTTGATCATCGGCCAAGTGTACCCACTGATGTACTTTGGCTTTTTCACTGCGCGGTGCTTCAACATCGACCATTACGGGATCGTTTAACAATTCACGTGCAAAACGATTAACCCCATTACCTTCAAGCGTGGCAGAGAACAACATATTCTGTTTTCGACCCTGAGCTTCGATGGCAATTGATTGCACGACTGATGAGAACCCCATATCGAGCATGCGGTCAGCTTCATCAATAATTAAAATTTCAACTTCAGTCGCGTCAAATTTATCTTTATCTAAATATTCCATTAATCGACCTGGGGTAGCGATTAATAAATCAACATTGTCTGCAAGAGCTTCTTCTTGTGGGCCATATGGCACACCACCGGTAATAATAACGATGTTGAGATCAAGCCCTGTTGCTAAGTGACTCGCATAACGATGAATTTGACTGGCTAATTCGCGAGTTGGTGTTAGCACTAAAATACGTGCTTGACCCTCAAAACGGCGTGGGAAATCGATAAGATGCTGTAAAGCTGGCAGTAAAAAACTGGCCGTTTTACCGGTGCCTGTTGGCGCACGCGCTAAAATATCCCGCTGATCCATGGCCAATGGAATGGTTTGCTGCTGAATAGTGGTAGGGGTGTTGTGTCCCATGGCCTTGAGTGACTCTAATAAGCTAGGGTCGAGCTGGAAATCTTCAAATTGCATGCGCTGGTCTCGCTGAAAAATAGTTGAGTATTATAGCTGACCTAATGAGTAGGCTAAAGCTTTAAGTAGAATGGGCGGCATAAATCTATCATCGTTTCGCTGTATCGCCCTTGTTTATCGCGGATCGTCATCTGCTGATACTGAGTTTCAACCGGTGGAACAGTCAATATTGGTTGTTCAGTTACCGCTAGGTGATGCTGAATGGCCAATATTGATCGGTTAGCGAGCTTTCCCTCAATGCTAATGATATCAAGTTGCTTTGCAACGAATAGACCATAAGCATTAAGTTGTTGTGTAAAGCTCGCTAAACTTTGTTGCGGTAAAATAACACTTGCAGTGCCCTGGGGAGCAAGTAATTTGCTGATCACGCTTTGTAACTCACCGAAAGACAAGGTGTTCGTGTGTCTTGCGTCTGCTCGAGCGCTATTTTTAGCCTGGGTACCTTGCTCAAAGTAGGGCGGGTTACAAATAATATGATCAAATAATGGCGCCGAATCGTTGAGGTGCTGTAGTTGAAAATCTTGAATTGCACCATGGAAGAGTTGTACCGTTTCAGGCCAAGGGCTTTGTCTAATATTATGTTGGCAAGCATTAGCTGCTGCAGCGTCTATTTCTACAGCAATAATACGGCGGTGTTCAGGACTGCGCTGGGCCGCCATTAGGCTGAGTAAGCCACTTCCTGCACCAATATCAAGAATATGGTTCGACTGTGTTAATTCAGCCCAAGCTCCGAGTAAAACCGCATCTGTACTAACAGCCATACCACATTCTTTATCATCAATATGAAATTGTTTAAACGTAAAAGACATAGATAATTGATTACTCTTTCGGCTGTTTGAATGACTCGGACGAGATCATAACTGCTTTAGTTTTTACTGTCGCGTTTTAATTACCGACCTCTATCGTGGTTGATTTTTTGTTATGTTAATTAACTTAACATTCATAGGTGTGGTGAATATGTGCGCAAGTCTTGCCATAAATAGTAACTAAATCGTTTATTTTGCTTTTATGAGGTGCTGAAGCTTGAGTATTTAAGCGATGTTTGCTATTAGTTTGCGCACTTTTTTAGGCTTAAAGCTGAGTAAAAGGTCTAATTAAGACTGTTTTAACAGGGATGTGATGCTGAGTACTGAGCTAGCGATTTATTTCGTTACTTTCAAAAAAAGTTTTACTATTTTTAAGTGTATTTTTAACTTTACAATTTATTGTTCGTTCAGCTCATCAGTAGCTAATTAAAGCGTAATCAATTAGGTTTGTTAAAAAACATAACAATAAAACGAGGCTAGTAGTGCAAACAACTAAAATGAGTGTAACTGATACGCTAGGGTTAGGCTTTATGACCTTTGCGTTCTTTTTAGGTGCGGGTAACTTAATTTTCCCACCTTTTGCTGGCATGCTTGCTGGCGAGAATATGTCTTTTGCAATGTTTGGATTCTTAATAACTGCAGTAGGAATGCCTTTGATAGGCTTAATCGCCGTGGCGAAAGCCAACGGTAAAGTGATGGCGTTATTACCAGCCTTTGCTGCCACCGCATTAGCAGTGGCGATTTATATTATTATTGGCCCTGCATTTGCCGCCCCGCGTACCGCTTTGGTGGCGTTTGAAATTGGTGCAAGACCGTTTATTAGTCACCCTGATGCATTGATGCTGCTCGGTGGGCAAGAGTTTAATATTGCGCAATTGATTTATACGTTAGTGTTTTTCTCTGTTGTGATGTTTTTATCTTTATTTCCAGGCAAATTACTCGATAGCGTAGGTAAAATACTTACTCCAGTATTAATTATATTATTAGTCGGTTTAGCCAGTTCAGTGATTATTCTCCCCGGTGCAGCGGTAAATTTACCCGTTGGTGAGTATATTAATAATCCATTAACAAAAGGGATAATTGAAGGCTATAACACCATGGATACCCTGGCATCATTGATGTTTGGTATGTTGATTATTGATTTGTTACGCAAAAAAGGTGTTAACGACGCTGCCGATCAAACTAAGTATTTAGTCCGTGCAGCCTTTATTGCTGCTGGTGGACTCGCGTTTGTGTATGTGTCGCTATTTTACCTAGGTGCATCTGCTGGCGATTTTGCTATTGGCGCAGACAATGGTGGTCAAATTTTAACTAATTATGTCACTTATCATTTTGGCTCAATTGGCACATTAATGTTGTCAACAGTAGTTACGCTAGCATGCTTAACGACTGCGGTTGGTTTAGTCACAGCTTGTTCTGAATTTTTTAACGAGTTAATGCCAAGCTTGTCTTATAAATTGTTGGTCGTTTTGCTCAGTGTGATTTGTGCTACCGTTGCTAACGTTGGGTTAACCCAGTTAATTAGCATTAGTATTCCAGTGCTAATGACCATTTACCCAGTCGCCATAGCCTTGGTATTAGTAACGTTTTTAACAGAGCGTTTTGCTAGACCTGAGTTTTCGCATCGTATTGTGTTAAGTGTTGCACTATTTTTTGGTATTTTTGACGGGTTACAAACCGCTGGTATGGACATGAGTTTCCTTGATTTTATGCCATTGCATGCCGAGGGAATGGCTTGGTTGCTACCCACGGCGTTAACGGCGATAGTGTGTTTGTTTTTACCTAAAAATATGCCTCAAAAAGCCGATATTTAAACTTTAAATAAGTCATAATATACCCATCAATATAACGACGTTATGATAAATTATCTAACGTCGTTTTTTATTATTTATTGGATAATGCTTTGGCCAAACCTGCTTATCAACCGGATCCATTAATTAACCAGTTTCTTGATGATCTATGGTCAACCAAGGGGTTAAGTGACAATACTTTGGTGTCCTATCGTACTGATTTACAACATTTGGATCGTTATGTATCGGCTAAAGGGATCCATTTACTCGATGTTGACCAAGCCCAATTACGCGACTATCTAGCTATGCGCTTTGATAAACAATTTGCCAAAAGCAGTACCGCTAGATTGCTTAGCAGTTTACGGCGTTTTTATGCTTACTTATTAGTGAAGCAAAAAATTAGCCAAGATCCGACCGCATTAATTAAGTCGCCAAAGCTCGCGCGTCAGTTACCTGATACCTTGTCGGAGGCACAAATTGACAGCTTATTATCTGAGCCGAATACCGATGAACCTATTGAGCATCGTGATAAAGCCATGTTGGAACTCTTATATGCCACCGGCTTGCGTGTAACCGAGTTGGTCAGTTTAACCATGGAGCAAATTAGTTTGCGCCAAGGCTTGGTCAGGGTGATGGGTAAAGGCGGCAAAGAGCGCTTAGTTCCTTTAGGTGAGTTGGCTATTTCAGCCGTTGAGCAGTACATCAAGTTTGCTCGTGCTGAGTTATTAAGTATGAAGCAGTCTGATGTATTATTTCCATCACGACGAGGGCAAATGATGACACGGCAAACCTTTTGGCATCGGGTTAAGTTGTATGCTGCAAGGGCGGGGATTAGCTGTCATATATCACCGCATACGTTACGCCATGCTTTTGCTACTCATTTATTGAATCACGGTGCAGATCTTCGAGTTGTCCAACTTTTATTGGGACATAGTGATTTATCCACCACGCAAATATATACTCATGTAGCGAAAGTGCGTTTACAGCAGTTGCATAGCCAGCATCATCCACGCGGTTGAGTGCGATAATGATCAAATCGTTACATTTTAAGCATGTCAGTCTAGTTGCGTTAACGAAACTAAGTCTGTAAGTTTTATTCACTAAGTCGGGTCTATTGAACTGAACCCGTGCCATTTAGGAATTATCATGAAGTTAACCAAAACATTAGCCCTTGTTGCCAGCCTTGTTATTGCTCCTATTGTGTCAGCTGCACCTGCGACTGATGTCTCAAATGAATCTGCATTAAAGCAAAAGCTTACAGATACCTTGGGTGTCAATGTGTCGTTAATTCAACAATCTCCAATTGATGGTTTATATCAAGTACTAACCGATCGTGGAGTGTTATACGTGACCAAAGATGGCGCTAAGCTGTTTCATGGCAATCTGTATGATATCGACAAAGGGATGAAAAATTTAACCGAGGCTGCATTGGCCGGTCCTCGTATCGAACTGTTGAAACCATTTGAAGATGAGATGTTGGTTTATAAAGCTAAAAATGAGAAACACGTTGTCACTGTGTTTACTGATGTCGATTGTGGTTATTGCCGTAAGCTACACAGTCAGATGCAAGGCTATAATGATTTAGGTATTACCATTCGCTATTTAGCATATCCTCGTGCGGGTATTCCTTCTGCTAATGCTGATGAGATGCAAGCGGTATGGTGTGCTAAAGATCCTCTCAAAGCGATGTCAGAAGCAAAGTCAGGTGGTAAGGTCACTGCCGCGAGTTGTGATATCGATATCGCTGCTCAGTATAAGCTAGGCACATCTTTTGGTATTAACGGTACTCCTGCGTTGATTTTAGAAAATGGTGTTATGGTGCCGGGTTATCAAGCACCAGCTGACTTATTACGCACCATCGAAGCAAACTTATAAAGCATATTGATAAATCAATGTCGTAAAACGTGTGCTAAAAACGTAAAATTAAGGTGAGCTTAGGCTCACCTTTTTGTTATGCTTATTTCTCATATTACCCGATTAAGGTTGCCTTTTGTCTCATAGAATAGTCCGACGTCCTCAGGTTGATGATAGCCATTTACCCGCCTCTTTATCGCCATTATTGAAACAACTTTATGCTCGCCGTGGTGTGACTGAAGACAACTGTGATTTATTACTCAGTAAGTTATTACGCCCCGAGACGATGAAAGGGCTAGCGGAAGCTGCCATTGTCATTGCCGATGCCATTGCTGCTCAGCGGTCGATACTCATAGTTGGGGATTTTGACGCTGATGGTGCTACCTCAACTAGTGTATGTATGCTGGCACTGAAAATGATGGGGGCTCAGAATATTGATTACCTCATTCCAAACCGTTTTGATTATGGCTATGGTTTAAGTCCTGAAATTGTTGCTGTGGCATACTCTAAAAATGCCGATGTATTAATTACTGTTGATAATGGTATCTCTTCGATTGAAGGCGTGGCTGCAGCCAAGTTATTGGGGATGACCGTTGTCGTGACAGATCATCACTTGCCCGGTAATACCTTGCCTAACGCTGATGTTATTGTAAATCCAAACCAGCCAGGGTGTCAGTTTGCCAGTAAGTCTATTGCTGGTGTTGGGGTGGCATTTTATCTTATGTCAGCACTGCGCGCCGAATTAAGGCAACGTAATTGGTATCAACTACAACACATTGTAGAGCCTAATCTCGGCTCATTGTTGGATATTGTTGCTTTAGGGACGGTTGCTGATGTGGTGTCGCTAGACACTAATAATCGTATTTTAGTCAATGCAGGTTTACAGCGTGTTAGAAGTGGTCGTTGTCGTGTCGGTATTACTACTTTACTTGAAGTGGCAAAACGTAGCCCTGAAAAGATGGTTGCCGCCGATTTTGGCTTTGCGGTGGGCCCCAGATTAAATGCTGCTGGTCGTTTGGATGAAATGGCTTTAGGGGTTGAGATCTTACTGTGTGAAGACATCATGCTTGCAAGAAGAATGGCTGCCGAATTAGATGGCTTGAACCAAGAGCGCCGTGAACTTGAAACGGGTATGCAGCAAGAGGCATTAAAGAGTCTATCGAAAGTATCACTAAATGAGGATGATTTACCTTGGGGGATTGCTATCTTTCAGGATGATTGGCATCAAGGGGTGATTGGTATTTTGGCCTCACGGATTAAGGATCGCTATCATCGGCCGGTTATTGCTTTTGCTGATGCCGGTGATGGGACGATTAAAGGCTCGGCTCGTTCAATTAAAGGCTTGCACATGCGCGATGTGCTCGAGCGTATCAATAGCCTCTATCCAGGGATGATAACTAAATTTGGCGGCCATGCGATGGCTGCAGGACTCTCGTTAAAAGCTGATGTGTTTGAACTCTTTACCCAAGCCTTTGATGATGCCGTGAGGGAGGTATTAGATTATGAGCAACTCACAGGAGAGCTTCTGTCTGATGGTGAGTTACCGAGTGATTTAATGACGCTCGATATGGCCTTTTTATTACGTAATGCTGGGCCTTGGGGGCAGTCATTTGAAGAGCCGCTATTTGATGGCATGTTTAATGTTGTCCAGCAGCGTATCGTCGGCGAGAAACACTTAAAGCTATTATTAGAGACGCAGTGTGGCAGCACTATGTTAGATGCAATTGCCTTTAATGTGGACTTAGCCATATGGCCTGATGCAACGATTAAACATGCTCGCGTGGTTTATAAGCTTGATGTGAATGAGTTTAGAGGTAACCAAACCGTGCAGTTAATGGTGGATTACATTGAACCCTTGTAATCGCAATTTAATTGTTATTTAGCTTAGAGTTTTAGGTTTGTTCTGTGTTCTAAGAGCAACAGCACTGTAGCGTTAACTTGTCGATACAACTAAAACAAAAAGGCCTCGCAATGCGAGGCCTTTTTGTTAAATCTTATAAAGTTATTTGGTACAGGTGAGAGGACTTGAACCTCCACGCCCTTGCGAGCATCAGCACCTGAAGCTGACGTGTCTACCAATTCCACCACACCTGCAAAACATGTATCGCGAAATAACTTTATTTTTATTAGTCGCAGTAGCCACCAATATCAATATGGTGCCCGAACCCGGAATCGAACCAGGGACACGAGGATTTTCAATCCTCTGCTCTACCGACTGAGCTATTCGGGCGACGGACGCAATTTAAAGGATTTTGACCTGTTGAGTCAACTTGTTTTTAATGTTTTTATCAAAATTTGTTTCGTTTGAACGTATTTTGGTCGTATCGAATATTATTCGGCCAAAGCATCGTATTGTAATCAATACTGCATTTCATGATGGTTAGTGGATTAAATGATGTTAAGGTGCCTTTTTTACCCGTGTCATCAGCACGCAAAGTAAAAATACCGTTAACTATGTAGCGATGAGATCTGCTGATATTGTTTAGTTAGGTATAAAAAACGCTCCTAGGAGCGTTTAATACTAAATACCAGTTGCTGTCATTTGACTAGTTAGATACAAGCTCATTATTTGGAAAGTTAGCTTTCATTACTGTTTTGACGTTTTGTTGAAGCTTTTCCTGACCTAGCTCCTCATACGCTTGAGCCATAATTTCTAATGCTCGTTCGGTTGAAGGCGTTCCTGGAAACTTCTCCATCACTGATTGAGCACGAACAGCAGCAGCACTCCATGCATTCATTTTAATATAATATTCAGCAACTTGGATAGAATATTTAGCTAAACGGTTCTTTAAGAACTGCATACGTTGTTGTGCATCAGCAGAATACTTACTGTCTGGATACGATTTAATCAATCTATCGAAATCTTTAAATGCATCTTGGGCATATTTAGGATCACGATCGGTACGATCAATATTCATTAAATCGTGAAATAAGTAATTATCTGCCTGCATATTCGTTAAACCACGCATATAATAGACGTAATCTATATTAGGATGCGTTGGATTGAGGCGTAAAAAGCGATCAATATTGGCAAGTCCTGATGCAGCATCATCCATTTTGTAATACGCATAAATCAAGTCTAATTGAACTTGAGTTTTGTGCGGACCAAATGGAAAACGAGAGTCCAATGCTTCAAGTGAACGGACGGCTTTAGAGTAATTACCTAATTCCATTGACGTTCTTGCTTGAGAATACAGGACCTCAGGTGATGCTTTACTGGCAACATCATCGTCTTCAGGACTGCTACTACAGGCTGTTATAGCCAGTGAAAGTAATACTAGGGCGGCACCTTTGGCAATTTTATTCATACTTGAATTTAATTCTTTTTAAGTTGTTGTTAAGAATTTTTCCATTTCACGGTAAAATAGAAAACATCCGATTGTAACAGATAGCACATTCACTTTGGACCCCTAAACTGGGGTACGGTTCCTATGACACAAGAGATTAATCTAAAAAGCGAGATAACAGCAACACAAACTGGTCTGAGATTAGACCAAGCATTAGCTGGTTTGTTCCCTGACTACTCGCGCACACGCATCAAGGAATGGATCCTATCTGGTGCAATTACTGTTGACGGTATCACAGTCGACAAGCCACGGGAAAAGGTTTTCGAAACTCAACTGATTGAAGTGACCGCCACTCTTGAAGAAGAAGTGCGTGCACAAGCGCAAAAAATCGATCTCGATATTATTTATGAAGATGATCATATTATCGTGGTTAATAAGCAAGCAGGTTTAGTTGTGCATCCAGGTGCGGGTAATGCCGACGGCACATTGATGAATGCACTGTTGCATCATTGTCCTAGTATCGAGCTCGTTCCACGCGCTGGTATCGTGCACCGTTTAGATAAAGACACCACTGGGTTAATGGTTGTAGCCAAAACGGTTGAAGCGCAAACGCATTTAGTTGCAGCATTACAAGCTCGCGATATTGTTCGTGAATACGAAGCGATTGTATTGGGCACTATGACTGCGGGTGGCACGGTTGATGAACCTATCGAGCGTCATGCTACTAGACGTACTCAAATGGCAGTGATCCATGGTGGTCGCCCATCGGTGACTCATTACCGTGTTGCTGAAAAATTCCGTGCTCATACTCGTTTACGTTTACGTTTGGAATCTGGTCGTACACATCAAATTCGTGTTCATATGGCGCATATTGGTCATGAGTTAGTTGGCGATCCTGTTTATGGTGGCCGTCCTCGCCCACCTAAATCAGCTAGCCCTGAGTTTTTTGAATTACTCAAAGGTTTTAAGCGTCAAGCTTTACACGCGGTGCGTTTAGAACTTGCTCATCCGTTTACCTGTGAAATTATGACTTGGCATGCGCCTATTCCTGATGACATGGTTGAGCTGACAAAAGCACTACGAGTTGACACTGAGCTTAACCCGATAGTTTATTTATAATGCTTAAGCACGATTGGCCAATACCTGAAAATGTTGCCATTGCGATAACAAATCGCTTTGGTGGTGTTAGTGTTAGCCCTTTTGATAGTTTAAATTTAGGCTTACATGTAGGCGACAAGCCTCAAGATGTATTGACTAATCGTGCGATATTAAGTCAGCAATTTGCATTACCGGCAGAGCCTACTTGGCTCGAGCAAGTTCATGGTACTAACATTGTCGAACTTCAAACATTGGCGGCTGATAGTGCTTTAACCTTTGCCGATGGCAGTTACAGTAATCAGTTTGGTCATGTATGTGCGGTAATGACGGCGGATTGTTTACCGATATTATTATGTAATCAACAGGGCACTGAAGTTGCTGCTGTTCATGCTGGTTGGCGTGGCTTATGTGAGGGAGTAATCGAGCAAGCATTAGCGATGTTTCAGTCTCCAGCGGCAACATTAATCGCTTACTTTGGACCAGCAATTGGCCCTAGTGCATTTGAAGTGGGTAGTGAAGTGCGCGATGCTTTTATTAGTAAAGATCCACAGGCTTCAAAGTGCTTTGTTCCTCATAACACCAAATATTTCGGAGATTTAGTCGGATTAGCTAAGTTGCGCTTATCTGCAGCTGGTGTACATCAAACCTATAATGCCGATGTTTGTACCTTTGCAGATCCACATTTTTTTTCCTATCGCCGCGATCAGCAAACAGGTCGAATGGTATCATTAATTTGGCTTAAATCTTAGCCTGCTATTATTGACAGTATCCAAGTCTAAAAAATAATCGATTTGTTGATCTAGATTAAGTTTTAACCTTGAATTTACATTAAATGGCCCCATCTTTAAGTTAACAAATTATTCGTTTCTGAATTAATTTCCCATTTTATCAGTATCAGATTCCTAGGAGGTTGTATGAGACTCGATCGTATGACTAATAAGTTTCAAATTGCCATTTCTGATGCCCAATCATTAGCATTGGGGCGCGACCATCAATTTATTGAACCTATTCATTTAATGATGGCACTATTAAATCAAGATTCTGGCTCTATTCATTCTCTACTCACTCAAGCGGGTATTCGCGTAAGCGCGCTTCGCTCTGCAATTAGCCAAGACTTAGAGCGTTTACCGCAAGTTGAAGGCACGGGTGGGGATGTCCAGTTGGCGCAAGGATTAATTCGATTACTTAACCTGTGCGACAAACTGGCCCAAAAACGTAAAGATAAATATATTTCATCAGAACTCTTTGTTTTGGCTGCATTGGAAAATAACGATCCGCTTGCCAAAGCCTTAAAAGATTCTGGTGCGACTAAAGAATTAATGGAAAAAACCATTGAAGATATGCGCGGTGGACAGAAAGTTGATGATCCTAATGCAGAAGATCAACGTCAAGCACTGAAAAAGTTTACCGTTGATTTAACCGAACGCGCAGAACAAGGTAAATTAGACCCTGTTATTGGCCGTGACGAAGAAATCCGCCGCACGATCCAAGTTTTACAACGCCGTTCTAAAAATAACCCCGTACTTATTGGTGAGCCCGGTGTAGGTAAAACGGCTATTGTCGAAGGCTTAGCACAACGCATTGTTAATGGTGAAGTCCCTGAAGGGATTAAAAATAAACGGGTATTATCATTAGACATGGGCTCGTTAATAGCGGGCGCCAAATATCGCGGCGAATTTGAAGAACGCTTAAAAGCGGTATTAAATGAACTCTCTCAAGAAGAAGGCCAAGTCATTCTCTTTATTGATGAGCTGCATACCATGGTCGGCGCAGGTAAAGGTGAGGGGGCAATGGATGCGGGTAATATGCTCAAACCTGCATTAGCACGCGGTGATTTACATTGTGTCGGTGCAACAACTCTGGATGAATATCGTCAATATATTGAAAAAGATGCAGCACTAGAACGTCGCTTTCAAAAAGTGATTGTTGATGAGCCCAGTGTTGAAGACACTATTGCTATTTTACGTGGTTTAAAAGAGCGCTACGAATTACATCACCATGTGGAAATTACCGATCCTGCCATTGTAGCCGCGGCAACTATGTCACATCGTTATATTTCTGATCGAAAACTACCCGATAAAGCCATCGACTTAATTGATGAAGCTGCGTCGAGTATTAGAATGCAAATTGACTCTAAACCTGAAGCTCTCGATCGATTAGAGCGTCGTGCTATTCAGCTTAAATTAGAAGAGCAGGCGTTAAGTAAAGAGTCTGATGAGGCCAGCCGTAAACGTCTCGAGTTTTTGCAACTTGAGTTAAGAGACGTTGCAAGTAAAGCAGCTGAGATGAATGAAATTTGGCATACCGAAAAAGCTGCATTAGCGGGAACCCAACACATTAAAGCCGATTTAGAACAGGCAAGAATGGACTTAGAAGTGGCTAGGCGTGCGGGTGATTTAACGCGGATGTCAGAATTGCAGTATGGACGGATCCCTGAACTTGAAAAACAGTTAGATTTAGCCTCACAGGCTGAAATGCAAGACATGACATTGCTGCGCAATAAAGTGACCGATGTTGAAATTGCCGAAGTGTTATCAAAAGCTACCGGTATACCGGTATCAAAAATGCTTGAAGGTGAACGAGAAAAGCTATTGCACATGGAAGATGCGCTTCATCATCGTGTTATTGGTCAAAATGAAGCTGTTGATGCAGTCGCTAATGCCATTCGTCGAAGTCGTGCAGGACTTGCTGATCCTCAACGTCCAATCGGCTCGTTTTTATTTCTTGGTCCAACCGGTGTTGGTAAAACTGAGTTGTGCAAAGCATTAGCCAAGTTTTTGTTTGATACTGAGTCAGCCTTAGTGCGTATTGATATGTCTGAGTTTATGGAAAAGCACACAGTCTCTCGACTAGTTGGTGCACCTCCAGGTTATGTTGGCTATGAAGAAGGTGGATATTTAACCGAAACCGTTCGACGTAAACCTTACTCAGTCATCTTGTTAGATGAAGTTGAGAAAGCACATCCAGACGTATTTAATGTATTACTGCAAGTCTTAGATGATGGTCGGTTAACCGACGGCCAAGGCAGAACGGTTGACTTTAAAAACACCGTTATCATTATGACCTCAAATCTCGGTTCAGATATTATCCAAGAGGGCTTTGGTCATACAAGTTATGAGGATATGAAAGCGGGAGTCATGAATGTGGTGATGCAGAGTTTTCGTCCTGAGTTTTTAAATCGCATCGATGAGTCTGTGGTATTCCATCCCTTAGATGCAGAAAACATTAAACACATTGCCAGTATTCAATTCGAGTTACTGCGCAAGCGTTTGATTGAAAAAGAGTTCGATATAGAGTTATCTGATGACGCATTATCTTTAATTGCTGAAGCTGGATTTGATCCTGTATATGGTGCAAGGCCATTAAAACGAGCATTGCAACAAGAAGTAGAAAATCCTTTAGCGCAAAAACTACTTCGCGGCCAATTACTGCCAGGTAAAATGATTAAAGTCGTTGTGGAAGATGGCAAGCTAGCCTTCATTCAATAAGACTCGGTAACCTCGACATCTAAAGTGGTTATAACAAAGGGAGCATTTGCTCCCTTTTTCGATTATTGACTCTGACAAAATAAGCTGACTCGCTCGGTATTTTCGGCTATTGCAGCTTGTCTTTGCTCTTCCGTCATAGCAACAGTCTCACCAGTGTCTTTATTTTGTTGATTTAACTTGCTGTGAGTCTGTAACACACTGAGGCTATGTTTAGCATTTTCACAGATATCTTTGGCTTGTTGCTTATCTTTTTCGTTAATAATTTTTGCCGATTTCTCTAGTTCAGTCTCAACCTTGGTAGAAGATTTTTTTTGGGGCACATAAGTGCCAATTTTTGCGGGTTCCATATCTTCAGTATAAATTTTGCGGGCATCTATATTTGAGGGTTGTTGCTGACTGTAATGTACAACTCCAGCATCATCTACCCAAGTATAAATAGTCCCTGCGAATAAGGATGTGCTAAATGCTAAAGCGGCTAAACTGATAACTAAACGCATAATTCCCATTTGAGTATCCTAGAGCTAATTGACGTTATGCTTGAACGTTTCAAAAATATGCTATCTTTGAGTATAAATCCAACATTTGAAACGATAGTGTATAAAGTGTATGCAAAATTCACCCAATCACCCAGTAAAAAATAAAGGTATTTACTTATTACCTAACTTATTTACCACAGCTGGATTGTTTTCCGGTTTCTATGCTGTCATTTCATCTATGAATGGTCACTTCGAGTCTGCTGCTATTGCTATCTTTATTGCCATGATTTGTGACGGACTTGATGGCAGGGTTGCCAGGTTAACAAATACTCAAAGTGATTTTGGTGCTGAATATGATAGCTTGGCCGATATGGTCTCATTTGGTATGGCTCCAGCTATTCTTGTCTACAACTGGGCTTTACAGGATTTAGGTAAAATAGGTTGGTTAGCGGCATTTATCTATTGTGCATGTGCAGCATTAAGATTAGCTCGATTTAATACTCAGGTTGGTGTTGCTGACAAACGATTTTTTCAAGGCCTTGCCAGTCCAGCAGCTGCGGCATTAATTGCTGGCAGTATTTGGAGTGGTTCCGAATATAAGCTCGATCCTACAGACATAAATTATCTCGCTGCATTAATAACGACAATGACTGGACTGCTCATGGTCAGTAATTTTCGCTATCACTCGTTTAAGGAAGTTGATTGGCGAGGAAAAGTGAATTTTGTCGTGATGTTATTGCTGGTGGGAGTATTTGTCATTATCTCTGTTGAACCTGCTATTATCCTTTGCCTTGGTTTCTATATATATGCACTATCTGGTCCTGTGATTACTATTAACACCATAAAGAAGTTAAAAGTAGCGCACATTGTTGGTGATGAGCCGATTGCACCAGACCTACAACAAACCCCAATTCCAGATTCGTCTAATGACATCACTCACGCAGGTGGTAATAGCCATAATGCAAATAAGAAAAGTGAAACTTAAAATATACTCAATTATTAGCATAGTGCTTATCAACAGGGTTCACCGTTATTGCTAATAGGTATAAAGAGTAAAGCCAGCTAGGGTTTTCTCGCAAAACTTAATAAAATGATGTCTTTTTTGACCAATCCTTAAAGTTTGTACTATAGTTTTTATCCCTATTGGTATTAAAAGGGGATCTGGGTGATTGCAAGGTTCCAGTTACCAATAGCTATTTTGCATAAAAATAAACCTCATTGAATGATTTTAGTACTGTGTTGTTTGAATAGTGTTCGGTTGAATGCTGTTTTGCTAAAAACGTTTAAAAAGGCCTTGCACAAAATCTTGTGGTGCCTATAATGCGCATCCACTGACACGGCAGACAGCGAAAGCGGTTACCGAGTTGGGTTGAGTTAGGTGGTTCATATCACTGGATTCAAGGCGAAAAGAAAGTTTGAAAAAACACTTGACGCCGACACGGGAAAGCGTAGAATACGCACCCCAAGCCAACGACCTAGCGTCCTACGGCGATGTCTGAAAAATCGACATCACGCTCTTTAACAATCTAAACAAGGAATCTGTGTGGACATTCACAGGTATTGAGTTATTCGAAATTGTCTTCTGTTCTTCGGAATGTTGGCAATCAAAAAATTTAAAC